>NZ_JBSFMM010000121.1:0-34804 GCF_053599555.1 Streptomyces sp. NPDC000941 | reverse complement strand
CCGGCCGCCGCACCCGCCGCCGTACCCGCCGGCGCGCAGGCCGCAGGCGCCCGCACCGATCTGGTCGCCGTGCGCCGCCGTGGCGTGGGCACGGACCTGCCGCCCAATGCCTGAGCCCCAGGAGCCGCAGCTGACGCCCGGCCAACCGCTGACGCCCGGCGAGCTGCTGGCCCTGGACCGGCGGCATGTCTGGCATCCGTACGGACCGATGCCCGGCCGCCAGGACCCGCTGATCGTGGAGTCGGCCGCCGGGGTCAGGCTGCGCCTGGCCGAACCGGCGGAGGGCCGACGGGAGTTGGTCGACGGGATGTCGTCGTGGTGGTCCGCCGTCCACGGCTACAACCACCCGGTGCTCAACGACGCGGCGCGCGGCCAGCTGGACCGGATGAGCCATGTGATGTTCGGCGGGCTCACCCACGAGCCCGCCGTACGGCTGGCCGCCCGCCTCGTGGAGATCACCCCCGAGCCGCTTGAGCACGTCTTCCTTGCCGACTCCGGCTCGGTCTCGGTCGAGGTCGCGGTCAAGATGTGCCTGCAGTACTGGCGCTCGCTCGGCCGCCCCGACAAGCGGCGGCTGCTCACCTGGCGCGGCGGCTACCACGGCGACACCTGGCAGCCGATGGCGGTGTGCGACCCGGACGGTGGGATGCACCACCTGTGGTCGGGCCTGCTGCCCCGTCAGCTCTTCGCCGACGCGCCCCCGCCCGGTTTCGACGCCCCGCCGGACCCCGCGTACGAGGCACAGCTGCGCGACCTGGTCGCCCGCCACGCCCATGAGCTGGCCGCGGTGATCGTCGAACCGGTGGTGCAGGGCGCGGGCGGGATGCGGTTCCACTCCCCCGGTCTGCTGCGGGTGTTGCGCGAGGCCTGCGACGAGCACGACGTGCTGCTGGTCTTCGACGAGATCGCCACCGGCTTCGGCCGCACGGGCGAACTCTTCGCGGCCGGACACGCGGGTGTCAGCCCCGATGTGATGTGCCTGGGCAAGGCGCTCACCGGCGGGTATATGACGCTCGCCGCCACGCTGTGCACACCGCGCGTGGCGGACGGCATCTCGCGCGGCGAGCTCCCGGTGCTCGCCCACGGCCCGACGTTCATGGGCAACCCCCTGGCGACCGCCGTCGCGCTCGCCTCGATCGACCTGCTGCTCGGCCACGACTGGCGACAGGAGATCAAGCGCATCGAGACCGGGCTGCGGGACGGCCTGGCCGCCACGGCCGAACTGCCCGGCGTCCGCGACGTCCGGGTCCTCGGCGCCATCGGCGTCGTCCAGCTCGACCACGCGCTCGACGGGGCGGGCATGGTGGCGGCGACCCGCGCGGCGGTACGGGAGGGCGTATGGCTGCGGCCGTTCCGCGACCTGCTGTACACGATGCCGCCGTACATCACGAGCGACGACGATGTGGCCCGCATCTGCACGGCCCTGCACGCGGCGGCCCGCGCGGGTTGACCCGGCACAGTCGCCGCGACAGTCCGCTCACGCACGACCCCGAGAGGCGCGACCACATGCCCGTACTCGTCATCACCGGCACCGGCACCGAGATCGGCAAGACCATCACCACCGCGGCCGTCGCCGCCACCGCGCTGGCCGCCGGCCGGTCCGTGGCGGTGCTCAAGCCGGCACAGACGGGGGTTCGGGCGGACGAGCCCGGGGACGCGGCGGAGGTGGCGCGGCTGACGGGGGCGGTCACGCAGGTGGAACTCGCGCGCTATCCGGACCCGTTGGCCCCGGTCACCGCGGCCCGCCGGGCCGGACGCCCCCCGGTGCGCCCGTACGAGGTGGCCGAGGCGGCGGGGAAGCTGGCCGCCGAGCACGACCTGGTGCTGGTGGAGGGCGCGGGCGGGCTGCTGGTGCGGTTCGACGAGGAGGGCGGCACGCTCGCTGACGCGGCCCGGTTGCTGGGCGCGCCCGTGCTGGTCGTTGTGCACGCGGGCCTGGGGACGCTCAACACGACAACGCTGACGGCGGAGGCGCTGCGCGCCAGGGGCCTTGACTGCCCGGGCGTCGTGATCGGCAGCTGGCCCAAGGCCCCGGATCTCGCGGACCGCTGCAACGTCGCGGATCTGCCGGAGGCGGCGGGCGCCCCCCTGCTGGGCGCCCTCCCCCAAGGCGCGGCGGCCCTCCAGCCCGCCGACTTCCGCGCCGCCGCCCCCGGCTGGCTGGCGCCCGAGCTCGACGGCATCTGGAGCGCGGAGCGGTTCACAACCGCGCAAGGCTGACCGTACGGCGGGCGCACGCGACGGCGGGGCGCACGCGCTGATCGCGTACGCCCCGCCGCCTCACCCCCGCCACCGCCCCCGCGACCTCACTCCGCGGCGCGGTAGGCCGCCGTCAACTTCCGCAGCGCCCCCGCCACATCCCCGCCGAGCAGCAGATGGTCCGCCTCGGCGAAGGGTTTCGCCACCGCCGGGGTGATCTTCTGGCCGACCCGGTCCTGGACCAGGAGCCGCGCGGCCGTGACAGTCGCACGCCCCTCCCCCGCATCCGCGCGCCCCGCCTCCCCCGCGGCCTTCGCCTCACCGGGCGCGCGGGCCGAGGTCGTCAGCCCCCACCCGTACGGGTATTGCGGGTCGTACGCCGCGTCGCCCACGTTGATCGGCAGCTGCACCTCGGACTTGGGCCAGGTCACCGGCAGTTGCCCGGTGAAGGCCCGCTTGCCGTAGAGGACGTCGGCGACGCCGTCGCCCTCCGTGCCGGGCAGCCAGGACGCGACGAGGGCGTCGATGTCCCCCAGCCGGTCGCCGATGAGCTGCGGACGCCCGGAGACGATCAGCACCGCGCACTTCATGGCGCCGCACACCCGGTCGACCGCCGCCCGGTCGGCGTCGGACAGCCGCAGGTCATGGCCGTTGCCGACGTCTCCCACCCCCTCGGCGTACGGGGTCTCGCCGACGACCACGACCCCGGCGTCGTATCCGGCCGTCGGGGCGGAGGCGTCCTTGGAGTAGGTGATGGCCGAGTCCGCGGCCGCCTTCCGCATGCCCTCCAGGATCGTGGTGCCCTCGGTGTGCCGGCCGGAGGAGCCCTGCCAGGTGATGGTCCAGCCGCCGGTCTGGTTGCCGAGGTCGTCGGCGTTGGACCCGGCGACGTACACCTTCTGGGAGGGCTTCAGGGGCAGCACCCCGCCGTCGTTCTTCAGCAGCACCTGCGACTTCGCGACCGCCTCGCGGGCGACGGCCCGATGCTCTGCCGAGCCGATCCGGTCGAGGTTGGAGGTATCTGCATACGGCTTCTCGAAGAGACCGAGCCGGAACTTGGCCGTCAGGATGCGGGAGACCGCGTCGTCGATCCGGGCCCGGCTGATCCGGCCGGCCCTCACCTCGTCGACGAGCGTGGTGTGGAAGTTCTTGTACGCCGTGGGCACCATGATCATGTCCACCCCGGCGTTCACCGAGGTACGGACGTCGCTCGGGTAGTCGCCGGGGATCTGGTCGATGGCCTGCCAGTCGCTGATGACGAAGCCCTCGAAGCCCATCCGGTCCTTCAGCACGCCGTTGATCATCGCCCCGTCGGCGTGCGTCTTGAGCGGCGCCTGACCGTCGCCGAGGATGTCGAGCGAGGAGAACGAGGGCATGACCGTGCCCACCCCGCGGTCCACGGCCTCCCGGAACGGCGCGAGGTGAACCTTCTCCAGCTCCTCGCGGGTGACCTTGGTGACGCCCTGGTCGATGGTGTAGCCGCCGGTGGTCGAGGAGCCGTACTCCGTACCGCCGTCCCCCACGAAATGCTTGGCGGTGGTCAGCACCTTGTCGCGGCGGTCGAGATCCTTGCCGCTCGGCACGCCCTGCATGCCCTTGATGACCGTCTCCATGGCCGTGACCAGCGCCGGGTCCTCGCCGAAGGACTCGTACGCCCGTCCCCACCGCTCGTCGCGCGATACGCATACGCAGGGCGCGAAGTCCCAGGGGACGCCGGTGGCGCGCACCTCGGAGGCGGTCACCGCGCCGGTCTTCTCGGCCAGCCGGGGGTCGCGGGTGGCGCCGAGGCCGATGTTGTGCGGCATGATCGTCGTCCCGACGACATTGTTGTGGCCGTGGACCGCGTCCACGCCGTAGACCAGCGGGATCTGGAAGCGGGTGGCCTGGGCGCGCAGTTGGAAGGCGTCCACCATCCGCGCCCAGGCGGCGGGCGTGTTGGGGGTGGGCGCCGACCCGCCGCCGGACAGCAGGGAGCCGAGGTCGTAGTCGGCGATGTCGCCCGGCGCGGTGAGCGCGTCACGCTCGGCCTGGGTCATCTGCCCGGCCTTCTCCTCGAGCGACATCCGGGACAGCAGGTCCTTCACGCGCCGCCGCACGGGGAGCTCGGGGTCGAGGTACGGCAGTCCGTGCGCGTCGATCACGACCCGTGGCGTCTCGGCGGGGGCCTTGGCCCCGGAGACGGTGAGCTGGAGGGGGACGGTCTCGGCCGGTTCGGCGCCGCCGCCGCTCGCGGTGACGACCTCGACGGTGCGCCAGGTGCCGGAGGCGGCGCCGGCCGGGAAGGTCACGCGGCCCTCGACGGGCTGGTAGTCCTCGCCGGAGGTGGCGGTGCCACCGTCCCCTTCGGTGGTGTAGTCGACGGTGACAGGTTCGTCGAGCGGCCCGGAGCCGGTGGTGGCGACGGAGATCCTGACCTTGGCGGTCGTGCCCTCCTTGACCGGGTGGACCGCCGCGTCCGTGATCACCTGTGCCTTGAGCGAACCGTCGGCCGCGACCGCGGCCCCTCCCGTGAGGGGCAGTAAGGCGGCGCCGACCGCCCCGGCGACGAACGACGTTGCCGTGGATCCGAATCTTCCGTGCTGTCTTCGCTGCCTTCGTTGTCTTGTCCGGCTGCGCTGTCTTCTCTGGCTGCGCTGACCTGGCATCGCGGCTCCTTCGGCTGGGATGCACAGATCCTGGGCCGATGTGCCGCCCCGATCGCGGCGGCACGCCGCTCACGCGCTCCAGCTGCGCAGCTCGGCGGCGATGGTGTGGACGTCGGCGGTGCCGTCCTTGACCAGGCGGGCCAGGTCGCGGACGCGCTCGGGGGTGGTGGCGATCTTCAGCCCGCTGGCGATGAGATAGGCGTACGCGACGGCCGACGCGAAAAGCGCGTTCGACCGCTCCAGGGCGGGCACCAGCAGAAGCAGCTGCAGCAGGGCGGCGGCCCTGGTCTGCGGGTCGGTGTAGACGGGGGTGCCGAATATCTCGGCTTCATGTCTGCTGACGGCGGCGACCAGCGCGCCGTAGTCGGTGACCTGCGGGTCTCCGGGGGTGCTGCGCTCGGCAACCATCAACAGCCAGGCGAGGTCGATCCGCACATTCAAGAGCGCGCCTCGCCCTCCTTGCCGAACTCCTCGTCGAATACGGTCCGGTACTGCTGCATGAAGTCGGCGGCCGCCTCCACGAAGGTATGGCCCACCTCTCCGGCGTCCTTGCGGACGAGCTCTTCGATGTAGCGGTTCATGCTCATGCCCCGCTGCAGCGCGCGCTCCCGCGCCACCTCCGCGGTGGCCTCGTCGACCCGGACGTTCAGCTGTGTCTTCGCCACGGCCTCACGCTAGCGCCTATCCGCTAGCACCCACAAGCCGGGTCTCGTATCGCGGGACCGGCGCCAATTCGATCGACGCCGCGCCCCAGGCGGTGATGGGATCGCGCCATGAACGATCTCGTCATACGCGCCGCGGCGCCCGCGGACCTCGACACCGTACTGACCTTCTGGAAAGAGGCGGCCGAGGGCACCAGCATCAGCGACGACCGGGACGGCATGGCCCGCCTACTCGACCGCGACCCCGAGTCGCTGCTGCTGGCCGAGCGGGGCGGCGAGCTCGCCGGGACCGTGATCGCGGGCTTCGACGGCTGGCGCTGCCATCTCTACCGGCTCGCCGTGCACCCCGACCACCGGCGCCAGGGCGTGGGGACCGCCCTCCTCCAGGCGGCCGAGGAGCGGTTCGCCGCGCTCGGCGGGCGGCGCGGCGACGCGATGGTGCTGGACCGCAACGACCTGGCCCACCACGCGTGGCGAGCGGCGGGCTACGCCCCGCAGCCGCAGTGGAGCCGCTGGGTCAAGCCGCTGGATTCCGCCCACTAGCCGATACGCGTACGCGTACGCGTTCGCCGACATCGCGCACTCCTCCCGTCCCTGCTGGACCATGGGACAGGGGTGACCCGATGACCGAAGTGCTCCTCCTGGCCGTGGCGCTCCTGCTGGCCCTCGCCTGCGGCGGGTTCGTCGCGGCGGAGTTCTCCCTGACCACCGTCGAGCGC
This sequence comes from Streptomyces sp. NPDC000941, assembly GCF_053599555.1. NCBI lineage: Bacteria > Bacillati > Actinomycetota > Actinomycetes > Kitasatosporales > Streptomycetaceae > Streptomyces > Streptomyces sp. NPDC000941. The sequence goes on along the minus strand of NZ_JBSFMM010000121.1, from coordinate 28,579 downwards.
AGCGAGCTCGAGCGGGCGGTCGAGCGGGGCGAGCGGGGCGCGGCCAGTGCGCTGAAGGCCGTACGCAGCCTGACCTTCCAGCTCTCCGGCGCCCAGCTCGGCATCACCGTCACCAACCTGGTGGTCGGCATGCTCGCCGAGCCGTCCGTCGCCGTGCTGCTGGCGGGCCCGCTCAGGGCGATGGGCGTGCCGGACTCCGCCGTCCGCTCGGTCGCGCTGGTGGTCGGGACGGCGCTGTCGACGATGGTGCTGATGGTGGTCGGTGAGCTGGTCCCGAAGAACTGGGCCATCTCGCGCCCGCTGGCCGTCGCCCGCGCCGTCGCCACCCCGCAGCGCGCCTTCAGCTCCGCCTTCCGCCCCTTCATCGCCCATCTCAACAACACCGCCAACCGCACGGTGCGCCGGATGGGCCTGGAGCCCGCCGAAGAGCTTGCCTCGGCGCGCGGCCCGCAGGAGCTGGTCGCGCTGGCCCGGCACTCCGCCCGGGAGGGCGCCCTGGAGGCGGACACCGCCGAGCTGTTCGTACGGACCCTGAACCTGCGGGAGCTGACCGCGGAGAACGTGATGACCCCGCGGGTGCAGGTCATCGCCCTGGACGTACGGGCCACCACCGAGGACATCGCCAACGCCACCCGCGCCACGGGCCTGTCCCGCTTCCCCGTCTACCGCGGCAGCCTGGACACGGTCGTCGGCACCGCCCACATCAAGGACGTACTCGCCATCCCCGCCGAGCAGCGGCTCCGCCACCCCGTGTCGGAGCTGATGCGCGAGCCACTGCTCGTCCCCGCGTCGCTCACCGTGGACCGGGTGCTCGACCGGCTCTCGGGGGAGCGCAGCATGGCCGTGGTCATCGACGAGTACGGGGGCACGGCCGGGGTCATCACCCTGGAGGACATCGTCGAGGAGGTGGTCGGCGAGGTCCGCGACGAGCACGATCCGCACGAGAAGCCCGACCTGGCCCCGGTCGGCGCGGGCGCGGAGGGCCGGACGCTGTACGACGCGGACGGCGCGGTCCGCGTCGACCAGCTGGCGGCGGTGGGCATGCGGGTGCCGCACGGCCCGTACGAGACGCTGGCCGGTCTTGTGGCCACCGAGCTCGGCCGGATCCCGGTGCGGGGCGATGCCCTGGAGGTGGCGGGCTGGGGCATCGAGGTGGTCGACGACTCCGGCCACCGGGCCGCGCGGGTACGGCTGCGGGCGCCGCTGCCGTACGCCGGGGATGGTGAGGGGGCGGCCCGATGACCCTGCTCCAGTTGCTGATCGGCCTGCTGACCCTGGTCGTCAACGCCTTCTTCGTCGGCGCCGAATTCGCCCTCATCTCGGTGCGGCGCAGCCAGATAGAGCCGCGCGCCGAGCAGGGCGACCGGCGGGCCCACGCCGTGCTGTGGGGCCTGGAGCATGTCTCCGCGCTGCTCGCCGCCGCTCAGCTGGGCATCACGCTGTGCACGCTGGTACTGGGCGCCGTCGCGGAACCGGCCATCGCGCATCTGCTGGAGCCGGTCTTCCACGCGGTGCGGCTGCCGCTCGGGCTGGTCCACCCGGTCGCGTTCGTGATCGCGCTGACCGCGGCGACGTATCTGCACATGCTGTTCGGCGAGATGGTGCCCAAGAACGTGGCGCTGGCCGAGCCGGTGCGCACGGCGCTGGTGCTGGGCCCGCCGCTGGTCACCCTGGCGCGCGGTCTGCGCCCGGTGATCTTCGCCGTCAACGCCTTCGCGAACGCGCTGCTGAAGCTGTTGCGGGTGGAGCCCAAGGGTGAGGTGGCGGCGACCTTCTCCGACGACGAACTGGCCCGGGTGGTCGTGGACTCCGGCGCGGCCGGGCTGCTGGACGACCGGGCCACCGAGCGGCTGCGGGACGCCCTCGAACTGAGCCGCCGCCGGGTGCGCGATGTGGTACTGCCCCTGGAGCAGGTGGTCTCCGCCCGGCTCGGGGTGACGCCCGAGGAGCTGGAGCGGATGGCGGCGACGTCCGGGTTCTCACGCTTCCCGGTGGTCGACGACTCCGGGCGCGTCCTGGGCTATCTGCACGTCAAGGACGCGCTGGACGCCCGCCCGCGCGATCTGCCGTTCCGGCTCGATCAGCTGCGTTCGATCGCCCGGGTTCGGCCGCAGACGGCGCTGGACGACGTGCTGACCGCGATGCGCGACAGCCGGACCCACCTCGCCGCCGTCATCGGACCCGACGGGCTCTTGGAGGGCCTGGTCACCATGGAGGACGTACTGCGTGAGCTGGTCGCCTGACGCGACGGTCCAGGCGGCGCCCCTCCCCCGCCCCCGTCTCCCGTCACTCGTCCCGCCGTGACTCGTGCGCGATGATGCACGCCTGCCAGTGGGCCAGCGCCTCGGCCTTGCCCCCGCCCCCTTCTTCCGCCACGGCCAGCAGCGCGTCGGCGGCCATCGCGGCCAGCCGGACGGCCACTCTGCACACGTCCCGCCGCTCCAGCGGGTCCAGCAGGGCGACGGCCCCCTCTCCGTCGTCGGCGAGCGCGGCGGCCACGATGGCCATGGTCGTACGGTCGCATTCAAAGGCATCCACGCCGACCAGACTGCCCCGATGCGCCCCATCCGGAACCCGGCGCGAGCCAACCGAGGGATCCGCCGGGCGCGCGGGGCGCGCGCGGGCGGGGTTTCGCGTGCGCCTTAGGCGGGCCGGGTGGCGGACGGGTCATAGCGGAAAATCGTGTACTCGATCCGCCCGATGACCTTCGTCCTGCTGGTCCGCCGGTAGAGCTCGGGCGGCCGGAAGATGTTGTCGTCGTAGATGTCGGCACCCGGCTCCAGGTTCCAGCTGGCGGTCGTGCCGTTGCGCGCCCCGCCCTCGAAGTAGATGTTGGTCATCGTCCCCATGCGGCTCATCATGCGCGCGCCCGCCGCCGTGCGCAGCCCGCGGGAGCCTGCGGGAACCAGTGCGCTCCCGCGGGATAGGATCACCCGCGCCATGCGGATGAACACCACCTACACCAGCTTCGTCGCCGTCGGCGACTCCTTCACCGAGGGCATGTCCGACGGGCTGCCGGACGGCTCCTACCGGGGCTGGGCCGATCTGCTCGCGGCGCGCCTCGCGGCCCGTACTCCCGGCTTCCGTTACGCGAACCTCGCCGTGCGCGGCAAGCTCATCGGGCAGATCGTCGACGAGCAGGCGGATCCGGCGGCGGCGATGGGCGCGGACCTGGTGACGCTGGTCGGCGGGCTGAACGACGTGCTGCGGCCCAAATGCGATGTGGAGCAGGTCTGCGGGCTGCTGGAGGAGGCCGCGGGCCGGCTGGCGCCCAGCTGCAAACAGCTGGTGCTGATGCGCAGCCCGGGGCGGCGCGGGCCGGTGCTGGCGCGGTTCCTGCCGCGGATGGAGCAGCTGTTCTCCTTCGTCGACGAGCTGGCGGCGCGGCACGGCGCGATCGTCGTGGACCTCTACGCCTCCGAGGCGCTGGGCGATCCGCGGATGTGGGCGGACGACCGGCTGCATCTGAACACCGAGGGGCACCGCCGGGTGGCCGAGGCGGTCTGGGAGGCGCTGGGACACGAGCCGGAGGCCGACTGGAACGCGCCGCTGCCGCCCGCCGTACGGCCCGGCTGGGTCGCCCGGCGCACCTCGGACGCGCGCTTCGCCCGTGAACACCTCGGGCCGTGGATCGGCCGACGGCTGACGGGCCGCTCCTCGGGCGACGGACGCCCGCCGAAGCGGGCCGAGCTGCTGCCGTACGAGGGCTGAGCCGCGGCTCGACCGGGGCTGAACCGCAGGTCGGCCGGTGCTGACCCGCAGCTTGACGGGGGCTGACCCGCAGCCGGCCGCGGCGCCGACCACCGGCTCGCCATGACCACCGCGCTGGCCTGCGCATACGCCCAGTAGACTGTCTCCCCGTGACTGGTAAGCCGCGCATCCCGAACGTCCTGGCCGGCCGCTACGCCTCGGCGGAGCTGGCCGTCCTGTGGTCCCCCGAGTACAAGGTGACGCTGGAGCGGCGGCTGTGGCTCGCCGTGCTGCGCGCCCAGAAGGACCTCGGGATCGAGGTGCCGGACGCCGCCCTCGCCGACTACGAGCGGGTCCTGGAGACCGTCGACCTGGCCTCGATCGCCGAGCGTGAGAAGGTCACCCGGCACGATGTGAAGGCGCGGATCGAGGAGTTCAACGCGCTCGCCGGGCATGAGCACGTCCACAAGGGCATGACCTCCCGCGATCTGACCGAGAACGTGGAGCAGTTGCAGATCCGGCTCTCCCTGGAGCTGGTCCAAGGCCGTACGGTCGCGACGCTGGCCCGGCTGGGGAAGCTGGCCGCCGAACACGCCGAGCTGGTCATGGCCGGGCGCTCGCACAACGTGGCGGCGCAGGCCACGACCCTCGGCAAGCGCTTCGCCACCGCGGCCGACGAGCTGCTGGTGGCTTACGGGCGGCTGGAGGAGCTGCTGGCCCGCTACCCGCTGCGCGGCATCAAGGGCCCGGTCGGCACCGCGCAGGACATGCTGGACCTGCTGGGCGGCGACACGGCCAAGCTGGCCGAGCTGGAGCGGCGGATCGCCGGGCACCTGGGCTTCGGGCAGGCATTCACCTCCGTCGGCCAGGTCTACCCGCGCTCGCTCGACTACGAGGTGGTCACCGCGCTGGTGCAGCTGGCCGCGGGCCCCTCCTCGCTCGCCAAGACGATCCGGCTGATGGCCGGGCACGAGCTGGTGACCGAGGGCTTCAAGCCCGGCCAGGTCGGCTCCTCCGCCATGCCGCACAAGATGAACACCCGCTCGTGCGAGCGCGTCAACGGCCTCGCGGTGATCCTGCGCGGCTATGCCTCGATGACCGGCGAGCTGGCGGGCGACCAGTGGAACGAGGGCGATGTGTCCTGCTCGGTGGTGCGCCGCGTCGCGCTGCCGGACGCCTTCTTCGCCTTCGACGGGCTGCTGGAGACCTTCCTGACGGTGCTCGACGAGTTCGGCGCCTTCCCCGCCGTCGTCGCCCGCGAGCTGGACCGCTACCTCCCCTTCCTCGCGACGACGAAGGTGCTGATGGGCGCGGTACGGGCCGGGGTGGGCCGCGAGGTGGCGCACGAGGCCATCAAGGAGAACGCGGTCGCCTCGGCGCTCGCGATGCGCGAGCAGGGTGCCGAGCGCAACGAACTGCTCGACAAGCTCGCCGCCGACGAGCGGATCCCGCTGGACCGCGGCCAACTGGACGCGCTGATGGCCGACAAGCTGTCCTTCACGGGCGCGGCCGCCGACCAGGTCGCCGCCGTGGTCGCCCGGATCGAGGAGATCGCCGAGCGCCACCCGGAGGCGGCGGCGTACACGCCCGGGGCGATCCTCTGACTCGGCCGGACACCCCGCGATGACCCCCGCCGAACTGGAAGCCGCCCGCGACCGCCTCGTACCCGACGTGGCCGCGGACGGCCTCCGCGTGCTCTTCTGCGGTATCAACCCGGGGTTGATGACGGCCGCGACCGGCCACCACTTCGCCCGCCCGGGCAATCGCTTCTGGCCCGTCCTGCACGCCTCCGGCTTCACCCCGCGCCGGCTCCAGCCCTCCGAGCAGCAGGAGCTGCTGGGGTACGGCCTGGGGATCACCAATGTCGTCGCCCGCGCCAGCGCGCGGGCCGACGAGCTGAGCGACGAGGAGTACCGCGACGGCGGGCGGATCCTGGCGGAGAAGGTCGCCCGGCTGCGCCCGCGGTGGCTCGCCGTCGCCGGGGTGACCGCGTATCGGGTCGCCTTCGGCGACAAGCGGGCCAAGATCGGCCCGCAGGAGCGCACCATCGGCACCACCCGGATCTGGGCCCTGCCCAACCCCAGCGGGCTCAACGCCCACTGGACCCTGGCCACGATGGCCGAGGAGTACGGCCGGCTGCGCACCGCCGCGTACGCCGACGGCGGCGGCTGACGCCTGACGACAGGCGGCTCAGCTCACGCTGTGCTCCCCTATCGCCGCGACCAGCTGCAGGGGCAGTTCACGGTCCCCCTGTCCTATCCCGAGCCCTATCCAGCGCCCGTCGGTCCGCCAGCCGTACACCCGCCCCACATAGCCGCACAGCGACCGCAGCGGCTCCGGCACCGGCTCGCCCATGGCGTCACGCTCCAAGTGGTCGGCGAGGTCGAGGACTTCGGGCTCGCCCCAGCGTAAGGACAGCACCTGGACCAGCACCCGCAGCTCGGCCTCGAACTCCTCCTCGACCTCGATCAGGCGCTCCAGATCCGCGTCCCAGAAGTCCTCGCTGACGCGGAGGTCGGCGACATGAAAGCCGGGGCCGCTCGCCACGGCCCCGACGACGCCGCGCCGGTCGGGGAAGTCCCGGGCGCGCAGCAGGTCGATGGTCGCCAGATGGTCCGCCGTGCTGGTCATGACTTCATTAAACAAGCGAGGTCTGACAATCAATTGGCCGCGCGTCAGCTGTCCCGGCGCTCGACCGCCAGCCGGCCGCAGAACACCGCGGCCGCCGTGTACAGCGCCAGCACCCCGAGCCCTGTCCACGCGCCCAACGGGCCTTCGGGCGCGGAGTGCAGGATCTGCTGACCGGCCTGGTCGGGGAGGAACCTGGTGGCGGACGTGGCGCCGAACACCGGGGACAGGAAGGTGACGATGGGCACGACCAGGGCCAAGGTGCCCACCGAGCTGCGCAGCACGGCGGCGACGCCGGAGGCCAGCACCGTCAGCAGGGCGAGATAGATCCCGCAGCCGACCGCCGCGCGCAGTGCCCCCGGGGCGTCCAGGCCCACGCCTTCGTCACCGAGCAGCGCCTGGCCGGCGAGCAGCGACGCGAATCCGGTGACCAGGCCGACGGCCAGGGCGCACAGGCCCACGACGGTCAGCTTGCACCCGTAGTACAGGCCGCGCCGGGGGACGGCGGCGAGCCATACGCGGATGCCTCCGCCGGTGTATTCGTGTCCGACCGCGAGCACGCCGAAGCTGATGGCGGCGATCTGTCCGAAGGGCAGGCCGAAGAAGGAGGAGAAGACGGGATCGAAGTCGCTCTGCCTGCCGCCGTCTTCGGTCGCGCTCGCCATCGCCGAGATGGCGGTGGTCGCCACCAGGCCGCCGAGGAGGGCGATGAGGAGGGATCGCAGGGTGCGGATCTTCATCCACTCGGAGTGCAGCACCGCTTTGACTGACATCGACTCTCAAACCTCCTGCTTCGTTGTGTTTGCCGCCGTGTACTCCGCCTCGTCCGCGGTGAGCCGCAGATATGCCTGCTCCAAGGACGCCTTGTCGTCGGCCAGTTCGAGGAGCGGGATGCCGTGGCGGGCGGCGAGCGTGCCGACCTCCTCCGGTGTGGCCCCGTCGACCGCCCAGTGGTCAGGCCCGTCCGGCTCCGCGGTCAGCCCCGCGCGGATCAGCTCCGAACGCAGCCGCTCCGGCTCGGTGCTGCGCACCCGTACCCGCGGTCGGCTGTGCTCCTTGATGAACGCGTCCATGGACATGTCGGCGAGCAGCCTGCCCCGCCCGAGCACGACGAGGTGATCGGCGGTCAGCGCGGTCTCGGCCATGAGATGGCTGGAGACCAGGACGGTGCGGCCCTCTCCGGCCAGCCGCTTCATGAGCGTACGGATCCAGATGATGCCCTCGGGGTCGAGCCCGTTGGCCGGTTCGTCGAGCATCAGCACCGGCGGGTCGCCGAGCAGCGCCGCCGCGATGCCGAGCCGCTGCCGCATACCGAGCGAGAATGTGCGTACGCGCCGCTTCGCGGCCGAGGCCAGCCCCGACTCCTCCAGCACGGTGTCGACCCGGCTCGCGGGGACGCGGTTGCCGATCGCCAGGCACAGCAGGTGGTCCCGGGCGGTGCGGGCGCCGTGGGCGGCGCCCGCGTCCAGCAGCGCGCCGACGTGGCGCAGCGGCTCGTCGTACGCACGGTACGGGCGGCCGCCGACGGTGGCGGTGCCGGAGTCCGGCCGGTCCAGGCCGAGCACGATCCGCATGGTGGTGGACTTGCCGGCGCCGTTGGGCCCGAGGAAACCGGTGACCCGGCCTGGCTCCACCCGGAAGGTCAGTCCGTCCGCGGCGCGCACCGCCCCGTAGTCCTTGGTCAGTTCGTGTACGTCGATCGACGTCGCGGTGATCATGGTCTCCACGGTCCCGCGCCGGGTCGGCCGTGGCTTCCCCCGCGAGCGGGGTCGTGCTCCCCCGCGCGGGGGAGGGCGCGGATACGGGGCGCAGGGCACGATGGTCGACGTGTCGACATCGCCCGCCGCCCTCGCCGTCCTCGCCCCGCTGACCCGGGCCGTCACCTATACGCGCTGGCTGCATCTGCTGATGGGGGCCGTGGTGGCGGCGGTGTGCGGTCTGGTCTACCCCGGGCTCTTCGACCTCCGCCCCGCCGACATGCTGTGGCTGCCCGTGCTGCCGGTGCTGCCGCTGGTCGCCGTCGCGATGGTGCCGGCCACCCGGCTGGCCGAGGGGTTGCAGGCACGTCTGCTGCTGACCCCCGGAGAACATGCGCGCCACCAGCAGGGCCACCTCGCCCCGAGGATCGCCGCCGCACCGTCCGCGTCCTGGGGCGACCGGGGGCGTACCGCGCTGTGGCTGGTCCTGCGGCTGGAGGCCGGCTGTCTGACGGCGCTGCTGAGCCTCCAACTGCCCGGTCTGACGGCGGCGCTGTTCGACGCGGCGTCGCAGGGCACGCCCGCACCGGTCATGGGCGTACGGATCGGCGGCCACCACTGGTGGTACGCGCTGCTCGCCCCGCTCCCCCTGGCCGCCCTGCTGGCCGTGGTCGTGGCCGCCGGGAGGCTGATGACGGCGGCCGCGACCCGCCTGCTGGGCCCGTCGGCCGCGGAGCGGCTGGCCGCGCTGGAGGAGCGTACGGAGCGGCTGCTGGAACACAACCGGCTCGCCCGTGAGTTGCACGACTCCATCGGACACGCGCTCACGGTCGCCGTGGTGCAGGCGGGCGCGGCGCGGGCGGCGGGCTCGGCGGAGTTCACGGACCGCGCCCTGGCCGCGATCGAGGAGACCGGGCGGCATGCGCTGGAGGATCTGGAGCGGGTGCTGCGGCTGCTGCGCGAGGACACCGCGCGGGGCCCGGCCGACCGCCCGGGCCTGGCCGACGCCGAGCGCCTGCTGGAGTCGGCGCGGGCGGCGGGCTCGACGCTCGACGCGAAGGTGTCCGGCCGGCTGGAGGAACTGCGAGGACCGGTGTCCCGCGAGGGCTACCGCATCCTCCAGGAGGCGCTGACGAATGTGTTGCGCCACGCGGGCCCGGTGCCGGTGGCCGTACGGGTCGACGTCGCCGCGGACACGGGGTTGCTGCGGCTGGAGGTACGCAACCCCCTGCCGGGCCCTGGCACGGGTCTCGGCACGGGGCTGAACACGGGTCTTGGCACGGGCCTCGGCAGCGGTCTACGTGGCATCCGCGAGCGGGCGGCGCTGCTGGGCGGGGAGGCGGAGGTGGGCCCGTACGAGGGCGAATGGCGCCTGAGCGTGACCCTCCCGGCGGACCGCACACCGACAAACGCGCATTAAGGTGATCCGGTGTCGATCAGCGTCCTCCTCGTCGACGACGAGCAGCTGGTGCGCGCCGGGTTGCGCGCGATCCTGGAGTCCCAGCCGGACATCCGGGTCATCGGCGAGGCCGCCGACGGCGCCTCGGTGGTGCCGCTGGTGCGGCAACTGCGGCCGGACGTGGTCGCGATGGACGTCCGGATGCCACTGCTCGACGGCATCGAGGCGACCCGCGCCGTGCTGCGGTCGGTCCCCGACCCGCCCCGGATCCTGGTCGTGACGACCTTCGAGAACGACGAGTACGTCTACGAGGCGCTGCGCGCAGGAGCGGACGGCTTCCTGCTCAAGCGCGCCCGCCCCGCCGAGATCGTGCACGCGGTGCGCCTGGCCGCGGAGGGCGAGTCGCTGCTGTTCCCGGCGGCCGTACGGTCCTTCGCCGCGGCCCGCGGCGGCAACGAGCGCGCCCGCGAGGCGATGGAGCGGGCGGCGCTCACCGATCGCGAGGCGGAGGTGTTGCGGCTGATGGCCCGCGGCCTGTCGAACTCCGAGATCGCCGGCCACCTGGTCATCGGCGCCGAGACGGTCAAAACACACGTGAGCGCGGTGCTCGCGAAACTGGGTGCGCGGGACCGCACCCAGGCGGTGATCGCGGCGTACGAGTCGGGGTTCGTGGTGCCCGGCTGACGGAGCTCTCGCCGCGTCCCCGTCCAGCGGCTACGATCCGGCAGACACGCACAGGAGAGGAGGCCCACGTGGGGCGGCTCACCGGCGGGGATCCGTCCCTGCTGCGGCGCATCAACTCCGCCGTCGTCCTGCACGCGCTGCGCGCGGCGACCGTCTCCTCCGACGTCCAGGACCCCGACGGCGGGGGCGACCACGCCGACGACCGCGCCGACGACCGTGGGGCGGAGCATGTGCCCGGCTGCGCCACCCTCACCGATCTGACCCGGGTGACCGGCCTGTCCCGCCCCACCGTCGAGGGCGTGGTCGAGGGGCTGACCGCCGACGGCCTGGTGGTGGAGGTTCCCGCGGAGGAGGGCGGTGTCCGCCGCCAGGGGCGCCCCGCCCGGCGTTTCCGCTTCCGGGCCGAGGCCGGCCATCTGCTCGGGGTCGAGATCGGCGCCCACCGCGTCGGCGCCCTGCTGACGGACCTCGACGGCCGTCCGCTCGGCTCCACGGTGCGGGAAGTGTCCGAGAAGGCGTCGGCCGACGAGCGCCTGGACCGGGTCCGTACCGCCGTCGCCGACCTGCTGCGCCGGGCCGGCGTGGCGCGCTACTCGCTGCGGGCGGTGGGTGTCGGCAGCCCGGGCATCGTGGATGCCGACGGCACCGTCCACCTGTGTACGGCCCTCCCCGGCTGGACCGGTCTTCGCCTCGGGGAGCGGCTGCGGCGCTCCTTCCGCTGCCCGGTGCTCGTCGAGAACGACGCCAACACCGCCGCCGTGGCCGAACACTGGAAGGGCGCGGCCGTCGGCTCCGACGATGTCGTCTACGTCGTGGCGGGCCTGAGCCCCGGCGCCGGTTCGCTGATCGGCGGCCGGCTACACCGCGGCTTCGGCGGCGCCGCGGGCGAGATCGGCGCCCTCCATCTGCTGGGCCGCGAGGCCACCCCGGAAGAGATGCTCTCCACGACCGGTGAACCGCTCAACCCTCTCGACGAGGACCAGGTCGCCCGTGTTTTCGCCCTCGCCCGCGCCGGGGACACCCGCGCCCGCGCGGCCGTCGACCGCTTCATCCGCCGCCTCGTCCACGACGTGGCGGCCCTCGTCCAGGCCCTCGACCCCGAGGTCGTCGTGGTCGGCGGCTGGGCCTCAGGGCTCGACGGCATCCTCGACCCCCTGCGCGACGAACTCGCCCGCTACTGCCTCCGCCCGCCCCAGGTCGCCCAGTCCCTGCTCGGTGAGGCGGCCGTGGTGACCGGCGCGCTCCGGCTGGCCCTTGACCATGTGGAAGAGGAGCTTTTCGCCGTGGAGTCCACGGTCACCACCCGCCGCGCGAGCCGCTGACCCGGCCACGGGCGGGCGCCCCAGGTGTTCCGGCCGTTCTAGGATCGTCCCTCATGGGAACGGACATCGGAGGCACGGTCGAGATCCGCGCGGCGGACGGCTACTGGGAAACCGAGGTCGACCTGCTGGACTTCCAGCTCAGCCGGGACCGCTACGCGTGGGAGTGTCTCTTCGGCTACGGAGTCAGCGACGACATCCAGCGTCCGCTCTTCGACAGCCGGGGGCTTCCGCCCGACGCCTCGGACTGGGTACGGGAAACGGGCACCGAGGACTTCCCCGGTCACAGCCACACCTACGCCACCTGGGCCGAAGTCGCCGCCGTCGACTGGGACGCCCCCCTCGCCGACGGCCCCGCCTGGGACTGGGCGGCCCGGTGGCGACCTGGCCCGACCGGCGAACTCGTCAGGCACGACGTCGTACTGGCCACGGTCGACCTGGCCGATGCGGCGTCCGACGTTTTCGGCGGCCACATGCTCCTCGCGCCGTCGAAGTGGCCACCGGGCGGCGAAGTGTCCCTGGACGGCGAGGTATACCGCCCCGTGGTCCTCACCGCACGGATGCTCGTCCCTCCGGACGAGGCGCCCTGGGCGCCGGTCTGGCAGACGATGCGAGAGCTGGCCGCCGATATCGGCGCCGAAAACGTACGCCTGGTCGTCTGGTTCTGCTGACGCCGTCCCCGGTCCCCCTGTGCCACCGGATGCCGGCCCCGCGGCGGAGTGGCGCGGGGCTGCGTACGGTGGTGGCGGTGTTGCATTCCCGAGGAGGGGCGATGGGCGGGACCTGGGCAGGGGTGCGGGAGCGTGTGCTCGCGCTGCGGAAGGCGCCGCGGTGGTGGGCGGTGTTCGGCGCCGACTTCGCCGATCTCGGCCACAACTTCGAGCTGCTGCCCGTCCTCACCGAGGAGCAGCTGCGGGCGGTGGAGCGGCGGCTCGGGACCGAACTGCCCGCGGAGTACCGCACGTTCCTCCTGGAGGTGGGCGCCGGCGGCGCGGGCCCCTACTACGGTCTGTTCCCGATCAAGCCCCCCGGCCCTGACACCCCGCCCGCCACCGGCCACTGCGCGCTGCCGTTCCGCCCCGAGCTCTCGGCCGAGCTCGACGAGCACATGTGCGCGGAGCCTCTGAGAGCCGACCATCTGGACGCCGACGACGCCGACACCTTCGCCGCCACCTACGCCGCCTGGGACGCCCGCCACGACGAACTGCTCGACGCCGTGACCGAGGGCACCCTCTGCGTCAGCGACCAAGGCTGCGCGTACTACTCGCTCCTCGTGGTCACCGGCCCCCTCTGTGGCACCATATGGAACGACATACGGGCCCTCGGCGAGGGCGTCGCCCCGGCCGAACTGCGCGGCAAGACGGGGCACGTCTCGTTCGCGGAGTGGTATCTGGACTGGCTCGACCACGCGGAGCGCCGCGCCTGGGACGAGACCACCGAGCCCCCGCCACGCCTCAAGTTCGCCTCCGACCAGAGCTGACTCGAGCGGCCTTGCGCCGCGTGCGCCACAGAGCTAACCTACAACCAAATGGTTGTAGATGAATCGACCGACGAGACCGTGGACCGCCTGTTCCACGCGCTGGCCGACACCACCCGCCGCGACATCCTCCACCGCTGCGTGCGGGGCGAGCTGTCGGTGTCACGGCTGGCCGAGGTCTACCCCATGAGCTTCGCCGCGGTGCAGAAGCATGTGGCGGTACTGGAACGGGCCGGTCTTGTCACCAAGCAGCGCCGCGGACGGGAGCAGCTGGTGCGCACCGACCCGGAGGCCATAGTCCGCGCGCGGCAGGTGCTCGACGAGCTCGAGACGGCCTGGCGCGGGCGAGTGCATCGGATGGCCGGCCTGCTCGCGGAGGACTCCGGCCCCCAAGAGAACAACCCGACGGAAGGACGAGACCGATGAGTGTCACCAGCCTGGACAAGGACTTCGACAGTCTGACCCTCACCCTGATCGCCGACTTCGCCGCGCCGGTCGAACGGGTGTGGCGGCTGTGGGCCGACCCGCGGCAGCTGGAGCGCTGGTGGGGTCCGCCGACCTACCCGGCAACCATGGAGCAGCACGATCTGACCCCGGGCGGAGAAGTCGCCTACTTCATGACCGGCCCGGAAGGCGACAAGCACCACGGCTGGTGGCGTATCACCTCGGTCAACGCGCCGACGTCCCTGGAGTTCACCGACGGCTTCGCCAACCCGGACGGGACACCGGCCGCCGACATGCCCACCACCACCGTGCGGGTGCTGCTGACCGAGCACGACGGCGGCACCCGGATGGAACTGCGCTCGGCCTATGACTCCCGGGAGCAGATGGAGCGGATGCTGGAGATGGGCATGGCCGAGGGCCTGCAGCAGGCGGTCGGCCAGATGGACGCCCTGCTCGCCGACTGACCCGGTCCTCCGATCCGGTCTCGCAGTCGCGCACACGGAGGGTGGACCACGATGACACGCGATCCCGACGCCGATCTCGCCGCGTCGGCCCCGGGCACCCCGGGCCTGCCTTCGGCCACCGGCAGCCGGAGGATGGCCTGGGCGGCGCTGCCACGCGAGCTGACCGTGCGGATCGAGCGGCTGCTCGGCAGCCCGGTGGCCACCGCCGTCGGCCAGCCGGGCGGGTTCTCCGAGGGGCTGGCCGCCCGGGTGCGCCTGGCGAACGGCGGACGCGCGTTCGTCAAGGCAGCGAGCTCGTCGGCGGCGCCGGCCGTGGCGGACTTCCACCGCCGGGAGATCGCGGTCTCGTGGCGGCTTCCGCCAGAGGCGTCGGCACCACGGCTGCTGAATGCCTACGACGACGGCACCTGGGTGGTGCTGGTCTTCGAGGAGATCCAAGGGCACCTGCCCGCTCAGCCGTGGCGGCCGGACGAGTTGGACCGGGTGATCGCGGCAGTCACCGATATGGCGACGGCCCTGACGCCGTCCCCCGTCGAGGCGGCGATCCTGAGCAAACCGCGCCTCGGCGGGTGGCCGGCGCTGGCGGAAGACACCGCCGTCAGGGCCAGGGTTGAGGAGCTGTCACCGTGGGCGGCCCGCCACTTCGATGAACTCGCCACCCTGGAGGCGAACGCCCCGCTGGACGGCGACACGCTTCTGCACGGAGACCTGTACCCGTTCAACATCATGCTGACGGCGGACCGGGTGTTCGTCGTCGACTGGCCGCACGCCTGGATCGGGCCCCGTCACTGCGATCTCATCACGCTGCTGTCCAGCGCATCCCTCAGTGGCGTGGATCCACAGCCGATCGCCGAGAGCCACCCGCTGATACGCGCACTCGACCGCGTCCATGTCGACTCGGTGCTGGCGGCGCACGCCGGTTTTCTGCTGCGCTCCGCCGCCTCGGCCGGGCCGGGCACCGATCGCAACATCGTGGCCATGATGACCGCGTTGGGCCTCGCCTCGCTGCGCTGGCTGGGACGGCGGCTTTGAAGCAGTGCTCAAAAGCCTGGCCGGTGGCAGGATTTATTCATGACCGATGCCTGGGAAGTGGCCTGCCGTTCCCCCTGGAAGCGCACCCTGTGGTTCTTCGTCGGGCTCGGGGCGGCCGGGGCGGGCCTGGCCGTGGTGCGCTTGGTGTTCTGGGACGGGCTCTGGGACGTATGGCCGGCGGGCGGGCTTTTGCTCGCGCTGGTGGGCGTCGTCTCGCTGCGCGGTGCCACCGCCCGGGTGAGCGCCGACACACACGGCCTGCACACGCGGACGCTGCTGCGCCGCCGGAGCGTGCCGTGGGATGACGTCGCCGACCTACGCGTACGTCTGAAGTACGCGAACACGCCCCGGGTCCAGGAGACCCGGGGCGTCATCCTGGTGCTGCGCGACGGGCGTAAGCGGCTGCTGCCCCTGCCGCGGAGCTGGTCGTCCCACGACCCGGACTTCGACGCGCAGTTGGAAGCGCTCCGCGCAATGCACCGCCGTTACGGAGCACCGCAGTCGAGCCACATCCCCGTCATCTCGTACCGCACCGCCGGGCGTGGCTGGGTGGGGTCGCTGAGCCTGTGTGCGCTGCTGGTGGCGGGCGCGGGGGTGGCCGCGTGGTTTGTGCCGGGGATGGTGTCGGACGAGCGGGCCTGGCGGTCGGCCGCCCCGTGCACCGCCCGGACGCCCGCCACCGAGCGCGGCACATGCCTGACCACCCTGCCGGCCGTGATCGCGCGGACCGACGTCAACGGGCTCAAGCAGCCCAGTTGGCTGTACTTCACCGGCAGTCGGCCACTGGAGCGGCTAGAGGTCTCGAGCGATGCCGCCGAGGATTTCGAGGCCGGCGACAGAGTCGAACTGACCGTGTGGCGCGGCCAGGTGAGGGAGGTCGCCGGAGCGGGCCATGTGTGGCGCGACCACATCCCCGCCGGCGGTGAAGTGGCCGTCATGGCGGCCGTGTTCGTGCTCGGCGCGGGCTACCCCGGAGCCCAGGTGCTGCTGCGGGTGCGTGGGCGCCGGCTGCCGGACGACGAAGTCCTCCCGTCGGCGCTTCCGTTCGCGGCGGCGCTCGCCGGTACGGCCCTGTGGTTGCTGCCGCTGTGCTACCTCCACCCCACGACCCTGCTGGCCTCCCCCGGCTCGATCACCTGGGCGGCCACGGGCTCGCTGGTCACGGTGGGCCTGCTCACCTGGGCCTGGCGCGCCACCCGGGTCCGTACGCCCGCCGAGCCCCAGGTCACCGGTGGTCCCGCCGAGCAGGAGACGGAGGCGTTCCTGGCCGCCCGCTTCCTGGAGCACACCGACTACAACCCGCATGGCTTCGGCACCCACATCGTCCTCGGCGGCGGCCCGCCCGCGGTGACACCCCACCCCGGCCCGGGCCGGTTCGCGGCGAAGCGGATACCGGTGGAACGGCTCAGCGTCGCGAACGTACGGCGCGCCCGGGGCAGCGATGGCGACACCGTCCCCCGCAGCTGGCACATCGCCGAACTCGACGACGCGGGCGAGCCGGTGCGCCTCGCGGCCGCCCCGGACGACCTGGTCCGCATCATCCGCGAGCTGGCCCCCGCGAAGGCCCGGTAGCGGTCAGCCCGGAAACGGTCAGCTCGCCAGGAGTTCCACGGCCGGACCGTCGCCGAAGGTGAGGCGGCAGGTGTCGGCGCGGTAGGTGGCGACGGCCACGGCGAGCGTATGGCCGACCGCCGTATAGCGGGTGGTGACCACGAGGACGGGGGCGCCGGGCAGCCGGTCCAGCTGCTTGGCGTCGTCGGCGCGGGCGGAGCCCAGTTCGACGGACTGCTCGCGGCCTTCGAGCGCGACGCGGCGCAGTTCGCGCAGGACCGCGCGGGCGCGCGGGGCGCCGGGCGGGGTGTCGATGGCGGTGAGGCCGGAGACGGAGTCGGACGGGACGTAAAGGAGCTCGGCGGCGATCGGCTGGCCGTGGCCGACACGGATGCGGCGCACGGTGTGCACCAGGGTGCCGGGCGGTACGTCGAGGAGCCGGGCGACCGCGGCGGGCGGCTCCGCCTCCGTGCTGTCGACGGGCTGCCAGGCCGCGTCGTCGGCGTCCTCCCAGCTGTGGGCCCGGTCGCCGACCGCGATGCCCATACGGGGCGGGGCGACGGTCGTGCCGACGCCCCGGCGGCGCTGCAGCCTGCCCTCCAGCTCGAGCTGTTCGAGCGCCTGCCTGAGGGTGGCGCGGGCCACGCCGAAGCGGGCCGCGAGCTCACGCTCGTTGGGCAGGATCTCACCGATCGCGAACTCCGAGTCGAGCGCTTCGCTGAGCACGGTCTTGAGGTGCCAGTACTTGGGCTCCGGCACCGATTCGAGCTGCGTGGTCCCCACCCTGTCCTCCACAACAGATCTGCGTGCTTGATATGTGTGTTTCTTTATTAAAGGTTGTTGCAGTATCTAGTGCGACCATAAGGCGGCGCCCAGCCTTGGTCAAGACCAATCGACGGGCCGCCTAGGATGCGGCCATGACATCAGACTCCTATCTCTCCGAGCTGTTCTCCCTGAACGGCCAGGTCGCCGTGGTGACCGGCGGCAGTTCAGGCATCGGCCGCGCCATCGCCGGAGCGCTGGCGCGCGCGGGCGCGAACGTCGTCGTAGTGGCCCGCAGGGAGGCGGAGTTGGCCGCCACGGTCGGGGAACTGACGGAGCAGGGCTGCCGCGCGGCCCGGGTGAGCGCCGATCTGAGCACGCGCGACGGAGTGCGCGCGGCGGCAGAGGAAGCGGCGGCGGTCTTCGGGGAGCCCGACATCCTCGTCAACAGCGCCGGGATCAATCTGCGGCCCCCGATGAGCGAGCTCGGCGAGGACGTGTGGGACACCACGATGGCTGTGAACCTGGAGGCGCCCTATCTGCTGGGGCAGCGGTTCGGCCCGAAGATGGCCGAACGGGGCTTCGGGCGGATCATCCACATCACCTCCCAGCAGGCGCACCGGGCGTTCGTGCAGAGCGGCGCGTACGGCGTCTCCAAGGGGGCGTTGGAGTCGCTGGCCCGGTCACAGGCCGAGGCGTGGTCGCCGTACGGCGTCACCTGCAACACGCTGGTGCCGGGGTTCGTGATGACACCGCTCAACACACGGCTGTCCGCCGACCCCCAGCAGGTGGCGGCGCTGGCCGCGCGCACGATGGTCGGGCGCAACGGCCTGGCCGAGGACTTCGCGGGCGCGGCGGTGTTCCTGGCGAGCCGCGCCTCGGCCTATGTCACCGGACAGGCGCTCTTCGTCGACGGCGGGCTGTCCGTTCACTGACCCCCGTCACCGGGATACAGCTCCGCCAGGTGTGTCAGCTTGTCGGGGTTGCGCATGATGTAGACGGTCTGGATCCGGCCGTCGGCGACATCGAGGGAGAAAACCACGTCGGGGCGGCCGGCCGAGAACAGGACCATCGCGGGGCCGCCGTTGAGCTCGGTGAAGATCAGCTCCGGGTCCGGGACGGTGTTGTCCCGGCCCACTGCCGTGAGGAAGCGGGCGATCTTGTCCGCCGTCTCCATGATCCGCAGCGGCGCCTTGGCCTTGCCGTCGGTGTCGCCGATGAGGCGGACATCGGGCGCCAGCAGCGCGAGCAGCCCCTCGAGGTCGCCGCCCTGCGCGGCGGCCAGGAAACGCTCCGTCAGATCGCGGCGCTGCCGCTGGTCCACCTCGAACCGCGGTTTGCGCTCGTCCACATGGCGCCGCGCCCGCCCGGCCAACTGCCGCACCGCCGCCTCCGTACGGTCCAGGGCGGTGGCGATCTCCCCGTACGGAAAGCCGAAGGCCTCGCGCAGCACGAACACCGCGCGCTCCAGCGGGGAAAGCGACTCCAGGACCACCAGCACGGCCAGCGAGACGGACTCGACGAGCACCGCACGCTCGGCGGTGTCCGGGACGGTGTGGCCGAAGTCGGTGGCGATCGGCTCGGGCAGCCACGGGCCTACGTACGACTCGTGGCGGGCCTGCGCCTGCCGCAGCCGGTCGATGGCGAGCCGGGTGGTGATCCGTACGAGATAGCCGCGGGGTTCGCGCACCGCCTCGCGGTCGGCCCCGGACCAGCGCAGCCACGCCTCCTGGACGACGTCCTCGGCGTCCGTCACCCGGCCCAGCATGCGGTAGGCCACCCCGGTCAGCAGGGAGCGGTGATCTTCGAAGACGTCCGTCGCGGCCCCGGCCGCGGTGTCAGAAGTGGCCACGCGGCCATCATCCCACCCGGCCGGGGCCCGGCCCGCACCGGGTCTACCCAGGGGTAACACCTGCTGACATCCTGTCTCGTAGCGTCACCGCGTCAGTGCGTGTGTACACCACTGCGCCTGCCAACCGACGAGGAGCCGCCCTATGGCCGCCACCATCACCTTCCCCATCGACACACCCACCGGGCGGCAGCCCGCGCGCGTCGTCTACGAGCGGCGCGGCACCGGTCGGCCCCTGGTACTGCTGCACGGCATCGGACACCACTGGCAGGCGTGGGAGCCGGTGCTTGACATCCTCGCCGTCGAGCGCGAGGTGACGGCCGTGGACCTGCCCGGCTTCGGGGAGTCCGCCGCGCTGCCGGACGGCGTCGGATACGGCCTGGAGGACACGGTGCCCGTGCTCGCCGCGCTGTTCGAAGCGCTCGACCTCGACCGTCCGGACGTCGCCGGGAACTCCCTCGGCGGGCTGCTCGCCCTCGAACTCGGCCGCCACAAGCTCGTACGGTCCGTCACCGCGCTCAGCCCGGCGCGGTTCTGGAGCGAGGCCGAACGCCGCTACGCCTCCGGGGTGCTGACGGCCATGCGGGTGGGCGCCCGGGCGATACCGCTGCCGCTGCTCGGCCGGCTGGCGCGGACGGCGGCCGGGCGGGCGGCGCTGACCGGCACCATCTACGCCCGTCCCGGGCGGCGTTCAGCCGAGGCGGTGGTCGCCGAGGCGCGGGCCATGCGCGAGGCGACCGGGTTCGAGGCCACCCTCGCGTCCGGGCGCGGCGCCACATTCACCGACGACGTCCCCGATGTGCCCGTCACCATCGGCTGGGGCACCCGCGACCGGGTGCTGCTGTCCCGTCAGGGCGTCCGGGCCAAGCGTGCGATCCCCGCGGCCCGGCTGGTCCGCCTCCCCGGCTGCGGCCACGTCCCCATGAACGACGACCCGGCCCTGGTCGCCCGCGTGATCCTGGACGGGAGCCGCTGACCCCACCAGGTTCGAACCCAGGACCACGCCCAGGGCGACCAGAAGGCTGCCCGCCGCCTGCGCCGGGCCGTAGCCGCCCGTGCCGACGAGCGGTGCGGTCGCGGCGGCGGAGACCGGGATCAGGCCGGAGAACAGGGTGGCCCGCTCGGCGCCGATCCGCTGGACGCCGACGTACCAGCACACGAAGCCGACGACGGTCACCACGGCCGCCTGCCACAGCAGCGCCACCGCCTCGCCGCCGTCCGGCGCCCTCAGCCACCCCCCGCCGTCGAGCACCAGGCCCAGCAGCGCGGACTCCACGGCGGCGAGGCCGCACGCCACGGCGGACAGCAGCCGGGGGCCGAGCGGCCGCAGGACGGGGACGGCGAGCACGGCGAACCCCACCTCGCCCGCGAGCGCCCCGACCGACCACAGCAGCCCTGCCGTGTCCGTACGCCCCCACCCCTGCACGGTGAACGCGCCCGCGGCCACCGACAGCGCCCCCGCGACCACCACCGGGGCCGGGCGCCGCCCGTCGAGCGCGGGCACGATCACGGCGACGACCACGGGCGCACAGCCCACGAACACCCCCGGCACCGCGGGCTCCGCGCTGCGCTCCGCCGCGAGCACGGCCAGGTTGAACCCCACCATGCCCACGGCCGCCAGCGCCGCCAACCGCCCCCACTGCCGCCCACTCAGCGCCCGCAACGGCCGCACCACCGCCTGCCCGCCACGCCCGGCGAGCGGCAGCAGCAGCACGCAGGCGAGGCCATAGCGCAGCGCCTGGCCGCCCGCGTGCGGGTAGTGGCCGAGCACGCTGTTGGCGGTGAACGACGCCCCGACCAGACAACACGCCACCCCCGCGAGCACCGCCCCCAGCAGGCTGTGCCGCGAAACACGCCGCCGGCCGCCGGCGCTGGGGGGCCTGTCCGTATCGCGGCCAGGCGCGGTGGCGGCCGAGGGGGGCGGGTCCCCCGGAAGATCGCTTCGGTTCATGGCACCGACGCTAAGGAGCCGATCGGCACCCTTTAAGGTCCAATCCGATGGCTGATTCGCAGACCACTTCCTGGACCGCCGCCTGGGAGCTGCTGCTCCCCACCGCGGCCGCGCCGCCACGCCGGCGCGGGCGGGTGCTGCAGTCCGCGCTGCGCGAGGCGGTGCGCTCCGGGCGGATCGCCGCCGGGACACGGTTGCCGTCCAGCCGGGAGCTGGCGGCCGACCTGGGGGTCTCGCGTGGGCTGGTGACCGACGCGTACGAGCAGTTGACGGCCGAGGGGTACCTCAGCAGCAGCCGGGGCTCGGGCACCTGGGTGAGCGGGGCGGCACAGACCACGGCGGTACGGGAGCACAGGCAGCCCGTCGCCGACGGCGCGCCCGGGACCGGGTTTCTGCCCGGCAGCCCCGATCTGGCGCTGTTCCCGCGCGCCGCGTGGTCGGCGGCGCATCGGCGGGTGCTGGCACGGCTTCCGCACAGCGGGCTCGGGTATCCGGATCCGCGCGGGCTGCCGGAGTTGCGGGCCGCCGTGGCGGGGCTGCTCACCCGCCGCCGTGGGGTGGTGGCGGATCCGGAGTGCGTGGTGATCTGCTCGGGCGTCGCGCAGGCCATGACGCTGCTGGGCTTCACACTGGCCGGTCTTGGCCACCGGGCCGTGGCGGTGGAGGACCCCGGCAGCCCGGAGCACACCGCGCTGCTCTCGGCGACCGGCCTGACGGCCCTCCCCGTGCCACTGGACGCGGAGGGCGTGTCCCCCGCCACGCTGGCCGCGTCGGGCGCGCGGGCCGCCCAGCTCACCCCCTGCCACCAGTTCCCCTCGGGCATCGCGTATTCGGCCCGGCGCCGCCTGGAATTGCTGGAGTGGGCGCGCACCGTCGACGGGCTGCTGGTGGAGGACGACTACGACGGCGACTTCCGCTACGACCGGGCGCCGGTCGGCGCGTTGCAGGGCCTCGACCCGGCCCGGGTCGCCTATGCCGGTTCGGTCAGCAAGTCGCTCGCCCCGGGGCTGCGGCTGGGCTGGCTGGTGATACCCGAACAGCTGGTGGACCTGGTCGTGGAGCGCAAGCGGACCATGGATCTCGGCAATCCCACGCTCGACCAGGCGCTGCTGGCCGACTTCATCGAACGCGGCGACTACGACCGGCAGTTGCGCCGCTGTCAGCGCGCCTACCGGGAGCGGCGCGACGCGCTGGTCGCGGCGCTGGCCGAACACTTCCCGGGCACGGAGGTGACCGGCATCGCCGCCGGGCTGCATGTCATCGCCCGGCTGCCGCGCCGGTACGGGCCCCAGGCGCGCTTCCTGGAGCGCGCGGCGCGGGCGGGGGTGGCACTGCGCCCGCTCGCCGACTTCGCGCACCGGCCCGGCCACGACGACGGACACGTACGTCTGGTGATGGGCTACGCCCATCTCTCCCCCGCCCGGATCGCCCAGGCCGTGGCCCTGATCGCCGATACCGGGGCCCCGGGCCTTTCCGCCGCCCCTCGGTGAGTTGTTCACTGTCCGTTCGAATGCGAGGCATCTGACAGCGATAGCAACGGGACGGCACAGCGGTTCCATGAGTATCAGGAGGTTCGGCATGGCGCGGGAATCCGACGGATCCGACAACAGAGGGCTCGGGCGGCGGGAGGTGTTGCTGGGTTCGGCGGCGGCGTCCGCCGCGCTGGCGGTGCCGACACTCGCGTCGGCGGCGTCGGCCGCGCCCGCGCAGGCGCTGTCCGGGCGGCCGAGCGCCCAGTGGGGCGTCCAGGTGGGCGACGTCACGACGTCCTCGGGCCTGGTGTGGGTACGGTCCGACCGCCCGGCCCGGATGGTCGTCGAGACGTCCGCGACCGAGTCGTTCGCGAAGGCGCGCCGCTGGCGGGGCCCGGTGCTGGGCGCCGGCAGCGACTTCACCGGCACCACCGCGCTGCACGGGCTGCCGCCCGGCACCCAGGTGCACTACCGGGTGCTGCTCGCCGACCCGGACGACCCGCGCCGCACCGGCGAGCCGGTGCACGGGACGTTCCGTACCGCCCCGGCCCGCCGCCAGGGGCTGCGGTTCGTATGGTCGGGCGACCTGGCCGGGCAGGGCTGGGGCATCAACCCGGACCTCGGCGGCTACCGGATCTACGAGGAGATGCGCCGGCTGGACCCGGACTTCTTCCTCTGCAGCGGTGACAACATCTACGCCGACGGCCCGCTGACGCAGAGCGTGACGCTGCCCGACGGCCGCACCTGGCGGAACATCACCACGGAGGAGAAGTCCAAGGTCGCCGAGACGCTGGCGGAGTACCGGGGCAACTTCCGGTACAACCTGCTCGACGCCAATCTCCGCGCCTTCAACGCCCAGGTGCCCACCATCGTCCAGTGGGACGACCACGAGGTGCTGAACAACTGGTACCCGGGCGAGATCCTCACCGACGACCGCTACACCGAGAAGAACGTGAACGTGCTGGCGGCGCGCTCGCGGCAGGCCTTCAGCGAGTACTTCCCCATCTCCACGATGCGGCAGGACCCCGAGGGCCGGGTGTACCGGGTGCTGCGGCACGGCCCGCTGCTCGATGTGTTCGTGCTGGACTGCCGTACGTACCGCGACGCCAACTCCCCCGGCCGGCAGCCCGAGGACACCCAGGGCATCCTCGGCGCCGAGCAGCTGGCCTGGCTCAAGCGGGAGCTGTCGGCGTCGCGCGCGGTGTGGAAGGTGATCGCGTGTGACATGCCGCTGGGTCTTGTGGTCCCGGACGGGGCGACGGACTTCGAGGCCGTCTCGCAGGGCGACCCGGGCGCGCCGCTGGGCCGCGAGCTCCAGATCGCGGAGTTGCTGCGGCACATCAAGCACCGGAAGATCACCGGCACGGTGTGGCTGACGGCGGACGTCCACTACACCAGCGCCCAGCACTACGACCCGTCGCGGGCGGCCTTCAAGGACTTCGCCCCGTTCTGGGAGTTCGTCTCCGGGCCGCTGAACGCGGGCGCGTTCCCGGCGGTGAAGCTGGACGGCACCTTCGGTCCTGAGCAGCCCTTCGTCAAGGCGCCGACCAGGGCGAACGTCTCCCCGGCCGAGGGCTTCCAGTTCTTCGGCGAGGTGGACATCAACGGGCACAGCGGCGAGCTGACGGTCCGGCTGCGCGAACTGGGCGGCACGGTGCTGTTCACCAAGGTGCTGCAGCCCGGGCGCGTCGGCCAGTGACGCGCGGGGCCGGGCTCGTACCGTACGGGCATGTCCGCAACCGGCCCCGTATCCCGTCTGACCTACCCGGAGACGGGCGCCACGCGCCAGTGGCCACTGCCCGCCGGCTACAGCCATCTCCGGGTGTCCGTCCCGCTGGGCCGCGGCCCCGACACGTTCGGGGCCGCGGGCCGGGCGGTGATGGACTGGCGGATGCACCGGGCGGTGGGGGTGTCGGTGCGCTGCTGGGAGCCGACCGCCGTGGCGGGCCTGCCCGTGGTGATCGGTCTTGGGGTGGGGAGGCTGCGGCTGCGCGCGCCGTGCCAGGTGGTGTGGACGGTGGCGGAGGAGACACGGACCGGCTTCGCGTACGGGACGCTGCCCGGCCATCCGGAGCGCGGCGAGGAGTCGTTCGTCGTCGGCCTGGAGCCGGACGGGGCCGTGGTGCTCACGGTGACGGCCTTCAGCCGCCCGGCGGTCTGGTACGCGCGGGCGGCCGGGCCGCTGGTGCCGCTCTTCCAGCGGGCGTACGCACGGCGCTGCGGGGCGGTGCTGCGGCGGCTGGCCGCGGCATGAGAACCTGAAGAAGAACCCGCCTGTCAACCACGCCATTCCAGACAAAACAGGCTTGCGCCACAATTGCCCTCTTAACCCATCGGTCACAGTGCGTTTGTGATCGCGCAACACCCCTCGGCAAGAGTGGGTGCATGACCCAAGCGACCCCTCACGACCACACCCGGCGACGCCCCCTCGGCCGGCGGTTCGATCTGGTGGAGCTGGCCGCCCGATGGTCACGGCGCCACGGCGACGGCCCCGTCACGGACGGCCCCAACGGCACGAACAGCACGGACGGCGCACCCGACACAAACCGCACGAACGGCGCCCGGAGCGCCGACACCACCCTATGGCGTATACGGACGACCGTACGGGACGAGCCGGGCACCCTCGCCGCGCTGTGCGCGGCGCTCGCCCGCCACGCGGTCGACATCCTGTCGCTGCAGACCCACCCGTTGGCGGACGGGACCGTGGACGAGTTCCTGCTCCGCGCCCCCGCCGATCTGCCGCCCTCCGAGCTGACCGACGCCGTCACGGCCGGCGGCGGCCGGGACACCTGGCTGGAGCGGGCCGACGCCCACGACCTGGTGGACGCGCCGACCCGAATACTGTCCCTGGCCACCCGCGCCGCCCTGGACTCCGCCGAACTCCCGCTCGCGCTGCGCCAGTTGCTCGGCCGTTGCACCATCCGGTCACTGCCCGCGAAGTCCCTGACCGGCCGTCCGCTGGAGGGGGTGCCACCGGTGGAGGGCGTACTGGAGGAGACCGTGATGCGGCTGCGGGACCCGTCCGGCGGCGCGATCACCATCGAGCGCCCGTATCTCCCCTTCACCCCGACCGAGTTCGCGCGCGCCCGCGCGCTCGTCGAGCTGGACGCCCGGCTGGGCCCGCGTGTTCCGCGCCGCCACGATGTGCTGACGCTGCCCGAGGGCAACGAGATCACCGTGCGCCGCGCCGACACCCGCGACCTGGACGCGGCCCGCGCGATGCACCAGCGGTGCTCGGCCGAGACGCTCGCCCTGCGCTACCACGGCCCGGTCGGCGACGCCGACCGCTACCTCGGCCACCTGCTCAGCCCGCGCTTCGGCCGCACCCTCGCCGCACACACGACCTCCGGGCAGTTGGTGGCCCTCGGCCATCTGCTGTGGGACGGGGACGAGACGGAGATCGCGCTGCTCGTCGAGGACGAGTGGCAGCGGCGGGGCATCGGCGGGGAACTGCTGCGGAGGCTGGTCGCGATGGCGGCCAAGACGGGGTGCGACAGCGTCTACGCCGTCACCCAGTCGGCCAACACCGGCATGGTCGCGGCGATGCGCGCGCTGGAGCTGCCGCTCGACTACCAGATCGAGGAGGGCACGCTCGTCATCACGGCCCGGCTCTCGCCCGCGGTGGTCTCGTCGGGCGCGTAGCCGACCGCCGTGCGGGGCGGGATACGGCAGAATCCAAGCAGACACGATCCGGGCACGACATGTTCCGGGCACGACATGATCTCGGTCAGGTACGTAACATCCAAATGCCCGTGACGCGACCCCGCCCGCCGTACGAGGATGACCGCATGTCCGACACCATTGACGCATCCCTGCCCCGCCAGGTGGCCGACGCCTACGTCGACGCCCTCATCGAACTCGATCCGATCACCGGCACCTACCTGGGTGTGCCCGAAAGCGCCCGGCGGCTGCCGGACTTCTCGCCCGCCGGGCAGGAGGCGCTGGCGGACCTCGCCCGCACCACCCTGGACCGGCTCGGCGAGGCCGAGGCGCGGCCCGGTGCGGACAGCGACATCGAGCGGCGCTGCGCCCGGCTGCTGCGGGAGCGGCTGAGCGCCGAGCTCGCCGTGCACGAGGCGCGGGAACACCTGCGGGCGGTCAGCAATCTCCACTCCCCGCTGCACGCCGTGCGCGGCGTCTTCACCGTGATGCCGACCGAGACCGAGGACGACTGGGCGGCGGTCGCCGCGCGGCTGCGCGCCGTACCGGCCGCCCTGGAGGAGTACCGCGCCTCGCTCGCCGAGGGGCTGCGGCAGGAACTGCCCGCCGGCCCCCGCCAGGTGACCACGGTCATCGGCCAACTCGAGGAGTGGATCGGCACCGACGGCGGCTGGTTCGCCGACTTCGCGGCCGGTGGCCCCGAGGCGCTGCGCGCCGAGTTGGACGAGGCGGCGGCCGAGGGCACCGGCGCCTTCGCCACGCTCCGCGACTGGCTGCGCGATGTGTACGAACCGGCGGTCCAGGGCGCGCCGGACGTCGTCGGGCGCGAGCGCTACCGCACTTGGTCGCGCATGTGGAACGGCACGGACCTCGACCTGGACGAGGCGTACGCCTACGGCTGGTCCGAATACCACCGGCTGCACGCTGAGATGCGCACCGAGGCGGAGAAGATCCTCCCCGGCGCCACCCCCTGGGAGGTGCTGCGCCACCTCGACGAGCACGGCCAGGCCATCGAGGGCGTCGAGGAGACCCGCGCCTGGCTGCAGGGGCTCATGGACCAGGCCATCGAGGCGCTGGACGGCACCCACTTCGACCTGGCCGAGCGGGTCAAGCGGGTCGAGTCGATGATCGCCCCGCCGGGCAGCGCGGCGGCGCCGTACTACACCCAGCCGTCGGTGGACTTCTCCCGCCCCGGCCGGACCTGGCTGCCCACCATGGGCGAGACCCGCTTCCCGGTGTACGACCTGGTCTCCACCTGGTACCACGAGGGCGTGCCCGGCCACCATCTGCAGCTCGCGCAGTGGGCGCATGTGGCGGACCAGCTCTCGCGCTACCAGGCCACCGTCGGCATGGTCAGCGCCAACGCGGAGGGCTGGGCGCTGTACGCGGAGCGGCTGATGGACGAGCTCGGCTTCCTCACCGACGCCGAACGGCGCCTGGGCTACCTCGACGCGCAGATGATGCGCGCGGTGCGCGTCATCATCGACATCGGTATGCACCTGGAGCTGGAGATCCCCGCCGACTCCCCATTCCACCCCGGGGAGCGCTGGACGCCGGAGCTGGCGCAGGAGTTCTTCGGCCGGCACAGCGGCCGGCCCGCGGACTTCATCGAGAGCGAGCTGGTGCGCTACCTGGGCATGCCGGGCCAGGCCATCGGCTACAAGCTGGGCGAACGCGCCTGGCTTACCGGGCGCGAGGCGGCCCGCAAGGCCCACGGTGACGCCTTCGACGCCAAGTCCTGGCACATGGCGGCCCTCTCACAGGGCTCGCTCGGCCTGGACGACCTGGTGGCCGAGCTCTCGGCGATCTGATGACGGGGTGAGGGGGCCGGGCGGACGGACGGACGGGCGGTGGCTCACGCCCGCGTCAGGTCCGCCCTCCCGCTCCGGCCGCGCCCCCGGCCGTACGGTGGCGCACCGCCGATCCGTCGCGGCCCTTCACCACCTCAAGACGCACCGGGATGCGCTGGCGTAGGTCCGCGACATGGCTGACGATGCCGACCGTACGGTCCCGCTCGCGCAGTGAGTCCAGCACGTCCAGGACCTCGTCGAGGGTCTGCTCGTCCAGGCTGCCGAAACCCTCGTCGATGAAGAGGGTGTCCAGCCGGGTGCCGCCCGCCTCGTCCGTCACCACGTCGGCGAGGCCGAGGGCGAGCGAGAGCGAGACGAAGAAGGTCTCACCGCCGGAGAGGGTGGCGGTGTCGCGCTCGCTGCCGGTCCAGGCGTCGATGACGTGCAGGCCGAGACCCGACCTGCCGCGGCCGCCCGTCCGGGCGTCGGAGTGCACGAGGGTGTAGCGCCCGGCGGACATGAGCCGCAGCCGGGCGCTGGCCGCGGCGGCGACCTGTTCGAGCCGGGCGGCCAGGACGTACGCCTCCAGGCGCATCTTCCGCTCGTTCTCGCCGGAGGTGCCCGCCGCGAGCGTGGCCAGGCGGGTCTCCGCCACCTCCGTCGGCCGTCTCACCGAACAAACCCACCGCTGGAACCACGTACACATCCGC
>NZ_JBSFMM010000120.1:0-35121 GCF_053599555.1 Streptomyces sp. NPDC000941 | reverse complement strand
GGCGACGGGCCGGGGCCGGCGGGCCGCCGGCCCGTCGCCGGGACGGGGTGTCAGCGGCCCATCGTGAGCCCGTCACGCGCCGCGCCCCTGCTGAGTACGGCGCGGCGGATGGTGTCCAGGGCCTCGGTGTGCCCGCCGGCGCGCGGGAGGTTGACCACCCTGATCGGGCCGTTGTCCACGCCGTGGGGGATGAACTCCGCCTTCTTCACGGTCCATGGCTTGTCCGTGGTGGCGGGCGGGGCGAAGGTGAAGCGGGCGGCCGAGCCCATCTGGCCGCGCGGGTCGTTCATGACGCCCGCGACCTGGTCGCCCATGCCGTAGACGACCCAGGTGTCGTTCATTTTCTCGTACGCCTGGGGTATGTGGGCGTGGGTGCCGAGGATGAGATCGATGTCGTGGCGCCCGCCGTCCATCGAGGCGGTGAGTTTCTTGGCGACCGAGAGCTGTAGCTGATCCGGCGCCTCCTGCCACTCGGTGCCCCAGTGCAGGCTCACCACGACCACGTCGGCCCCGGCCCGGCGCGCGGCCCGGGCGTCCTTGACGATCTGCGCCGGGTCGATGAGGTTGACCAGCCACGGCTGGCCCTTGGGTACGGGGATGCCGTTGGTGCCGTAGCTGTAGGCGAGCTGGGCGACCGTGGCGTCACCGGCCTTCATGAGGGTCGGCATCACGTGCTCCTCGGCGGAGCGGGCCGATCCGGCGTGTCGCAGCCCGGCGCGGTCCATCGCGTCGAGGGTGCGGGTCACGCCTTCCGCGCCGGCGTCCAGCGTGTGGTTGGAGGCGGTGGAGCAGGAGTCGTAGCCGAGCTCCTTGGCGGCCTCGGCGACCTCCGGCGGGCTTTTGAAGGTCGGGTAGCCGGTGAACGGCCCGCCCGCCGCGCCGTAGACCGTCTCCATATGGCATATCGCCAGGTCGGCCCCGGAGACCACGGGCTCGGCCCCGGCGAGCATGGGTCCGAAGTTGTAGCCGTTGCCGCCCGCGTCCGTACGCGCCTGGCGGATCACCGAGTCATGGATCAGCAGGTCGCCGGTGGCCACCAGGGTGAACCCCTTGGTGGGCCCGGGCTTCGCCGCGGCCGCGGTCCGGGAGGACTTCTCCCCCGATTCGGGGGTGGCGGGTATGCCGGCGGTGCACGCGGTCGCCGCGCCGAACAGCGCGGCGACCACGAGCGCGGTCCGTTGACGGGGCTCGAGAGACAACAGGCTCACCTCACGCTCACATGGGCCAAATAGGTGGATAGTCGTATTTATGTGCGCGTGGGAGTCCACTTGAGTCGCGACAGCGCCGGGCTTCACCGGAACGGCCGACGAAACGCACCCGATGGGCCCACACCGCTACGCCGCCGGGCCGAGCGCCGCGGCGTGTCGCAGGGGCGCATCGCCGGGGCGGGGGCGGGGTGCGGAGCCGGGTTCGCGGTTCGCGGCAGTTCGCTAAGGCCGACAGTTGCCATTGCAGCGAACTGCCAGGCCATTCGGCCGCATTACGGCCCTACACTCGGGAACCACACCGGAAATCGGCAGCCTACTTATCGAGGAGGCCAGACCCCTCATGCCCGCCAATGGTCCCGCCCCGGGGATTCCGCTTGCCGCTCAGCGCGAATTCTGGATCGCCCACTCCCTGCGCCCGGACAGCGTCGCCTACAACATCGGCGAATATATCGAGATGCGCGGCCGGCTCCGTTTCGATTTATTCGAGGCCGCCCTGCGCCGCGCCTTCGCCGAATGTGCGGCGCTCGCGGTGCGGTTCATCGCGGACGAGGCCGGTCCGCGCTGGGCGGTCAAGGGACGCGACGACTTCCCGCTCGTCCGCGTCGATCTGACGGCCGAAGCCGACCCGCGCGCCGCCGCCGAGCGATGGATGGCGGAATTCTTGGCCAGGCCGGTTCCGCTGCCGGACGGTGAGCTGGTCGCCTACGCGGTGATCCAGTTGGCGGACGATCTCTATTACTGGTGCAGCCGATACCACCACATTCTCGTCGACGGATTCAGTGGACCGCTTATCGCGCACCGAGTGGCGGGGGTCTACTCGGCGCTGGACGCGGGCGAGGAAATACCGCCGAGCCCCTTCGGTGATTTCGGCCGAGTGCTCGCCGAGGAAGCGGAATACCGCGCTTCGGAGGCGTTCGCCCGGGACCGTGACTACTGGCTCGAGAAATTGCGCGACCTTCCGGAACCCGTTTCCCTGACCCGTCGGCACGCACCCGCCTCCGGTTTCACCCGGGCCTCGGACCGCCTGTCGCCCCAAGACCTGCTCGCCCTGGACCGCGTCTGCGAGCGGGCCAGAATCCATCGCTCCGCGATGCTCTTCGCCCTCGCCGCGCTGTATCTGCACCGGATGACCGGGGAGCGGGAGGTGGTGCTGGGGCTCGTCGTCGCGGCCCGCACCACCCCGGCCGCGAGGACCACCCCCGCCGTCCTGTCCAACGTCCTGCCCGTCCGGCTGTCCCCGCGCCCGGACATGACCGTCGAGGAGCTGGCGCGCGCCGCCCAGAAGGCGATGCGGTCAGCGCTGGCCCACCAGCGCTACCGCGCGGCCGACATGGCGCGCCTGGTCTCGTCGGACGGCCAGCCGGCCCGGCTGTACTCGATGATCGTCAACATCATGTCGTTCGACTACGACCTGCGGTTCGGCCCGCACCCCGCCGTCGCGCACAACCTGTCCACCGGCCCCGTCGAGGACCTGGCGCTCGCCTTCACCGACCACCTGGACGGCCGGGGCCTGACGGTCGGCCTGGACGCAAACGCCGCCGTATGGGGCGGTGCCGAGGCGCGGGGCCACGGCGAGCGGATCTCCCAACTGCTGAGGACCGTCGCGGCCGGCGGCAGCGGCATGTCGCTCGCCGAGGTCTCCCTGCTCTCCGACCGCGAACGGGGCGCCCTGCTGCGCAAGGCGACCGAGGCGGCCGTGGTGGTGCCCGACGCCACGGCGGACGAGCTGTACGAGCGGCAGGCCCGGCTCCACCCCGACCACCCCGCCGTGCTCTCCGGCTCCGCCGAGCTCTCGTACGCCGAACTCAACACACGGGCCAACCGGCTGGCGCGGGCGCTCATCGAGCGCGGCGTCGGCCCCGAGACACCGGTCGCGCTCGCGCTCCAGCGGTCCGTCGAGTTCGTCGTCTCCGTCCTGGCCGTCTGGAAGGCGGGCGGCGCCTTTCTGCCGGTCGACCCGCACTATCCGCCCGCGCGCGTCGAGTTCATGCTCTCCGACGCCCGGCCCGCGCTGACGCTGACGACCACGGCCCATGCGCGGACCGTCGGACACCTGCCGGGCGACCGGCTGCTCCTGGACGCCCCCGAGACCGTCCGCGACCTGGCCGGCCGCGACCCCGCGGACGTACGGGACGAGGAGCGGCACGCGCCGCTCGACCCGCGCCACCCCGCGTATGTGGTCTATACGTCCGGGTCCACCGGTACGCCCAAGGGGGTCGTGGTGACCCACGCGGGCCTGCCGAGCCTGGTGCACACCCAGCGCACCCGGTTCGGCGTCGGGCCCCGCTCCCGGGTCCTGCAGTTCGCCTCGCCGAGCTTCGACTCCGCGGTCTGGGAGCTGACCGCGGCGCTGCTGTCCGGCGGCTGCCTGGTCATCGGCGCCGACGGCACGCCGCCCGCCGGCCCCGAACTGCCCGAGCTGATCACCGGCCTCGGCGTCACACACGCCGTGCTGCCGCCCGCCGTGCTGGCGAGCCTGGACCGCGGCACCCTCCCGGCCGGGCTCAGGCTGATGTCGGTGGGCGAGGCGCTGCCGCCGGCGCTGGCGGCCGACTGGGCCGCCGACACCGTCCTGCTCAACGGCTACGGCCCGACCGAGGCCACCATCTGCGCGACCATGAGCGGCCCGCTCGGCGGCGAGGGCACACCCCCGATCGGCAGCTCCGCCGCCAACACGGCCGCGTATGTACTCGACGCCGCCCTGCGCCCGGTCCCCGTCGGCACGGTCGGCGAACTCTGGCTGAGCGGGCCCGGGCTGGCCAGGGGCTATCTGAACCGGCCCGGCCAGACCGCGCAGCGGTTCGTCGCCAACCCCTACGGCCCGCCCGGGTCACGGCTGTACCGCACCGGCGACCTGGTGCGGCGACGCGAGGAGGACCAGCAGTTGGAGTACGTGAGGCGCGTCGACGGGCAGGTCAAGGTGCGGGGCCTGCGGATCGAGGTCGGCGAGATCGAGGCCGTGCTGGCGGGCCATCCGGCGGTCGGGCGGGCCGTGGTGACGGCCGACGAGATCCGCCCCGGCGCCACCCGGCTGCTGGCCCATGTCCTCCTCGAGCCGGACACCGGCCACGCCACGGCCGCCGCGCTCCCGGCCGAGCTCATGGCCCGCGCCAAGAGCGGGCTGCCGGACTTCATGGTGCCCGCGCAGATCGTCCTGGTGGACCAACTGCCGCTGAGCCCCAACGGCAAACTCGACCGGGCCGCGCTCCCGAAGCCCCAGCCGGCCCAGGACACCGGACACCGGGCTCCGCGGACCGACCGGGAAGAGCTGTTCCACGAGCTGTTCACCGACATCCTCGGCCTTGACCACGTCGGCGTCGACGAGAGCTTCTTCGCCCTCGGCGGCGACAGCATCCTCTCCCTCACCCTGGTCAGCCGCGCCCGTGCCGCCGGGCTGGCCATCTCCCCGCGTGAGGTGTTCGAACACCGCTCCGTGGCCGCGCTGGCACAGGCCGCCCGCTCCGCGGCGGACACCTCCGACGGCGACGGCCCGCACACCACCGACGACAGCGGCGAGCTCTCCCCGACCCCGATCATCCGCTGGCTGACGGGCCTGGGGCCGGACGCCGTCAAGGAGTTCCACCAGTCGGTGCTGGTACGCGTGCCCGGTGACCTGCGCCACGACCACCTGGCCGGCGCGCTCGACACCCTGCTCGACCGCCATGCCGCGCTGCGCCTCCGGCTGGGCGCCGGGGAGGGCGGCACGCTGGAGATCGCCCCGCGCGGCGCCGTCGGCGGCCATGAGTGTCTGACCCGGGTGCCCGTACCGGATGTGAACCCTGACGACACGGCGCGGTGGCGCCGGGCCGTCGAGGCGGCATCGGAGGCGGCGCGCGGCCAACTCGACCCGGAGAAAGGGGTGTTGCTACGGGCCGTATGGTTCGATGCGGGCCCCGACCGGACCGGCCGACTGCTGGTGCTGATCCACCACCTCGCGGTCGACGGGGTCTCCTGGCGCGTACTGCTGCGCGACCTCGCCGACGCCTGGGCCGCGGCCGCCGAGGACCGGCCCCTCGCGACCCCCGGCCCGGTCACCTCCCTGCGGCGCTGGTCCCGGCTGCTGACCGAGGGCGCACACCACGAGGCCCGGACGGCCGAGCTCCCGCTGTGGGAGAACATCCTCGACGGCGCCGACCCGCTCCTCGGCCCCCGCCCGCTGGACCCCGCCCGGGACACCGCCACCAGCGCCCGGATGCTGTCGCTCTCCCTGCCGGCCGACGCCACCGCCGCGCTGCTGACCTCCGTACCCGAGCGCTACCACACCGGGATCAACGACGTCCTGCTGACCGCGCTCAGCCTCGCCGTGGCCGAGTGGCGGCGGCGCCGCGGCATCGGCGATACGGACGAGGTGCTGCTGGAACTCGAAGGACACGGCCGGGAACACCTCGCCGACGGCGTCGACCTCAGCCAGACCGTCGGCTGGTTCACCAGCATGTTCCCCGCCCGGCTCGCCCCCGGAACACTCGACTGGGCCGAGGTGACGGCCGGTTCCGCGGCGCTCGGCACCGCCGTCAAGACGGTCAAGGAACAGCTCGCGGCGCTGCCGGACCACGGCATCGGCTACGGCATGCTGCGCCACCTCAACCCCGACGCGGCGCACCGGCTCGCCGGCCACACCGGCCCGCAGATCGGCTTCAACTACCTCGGCCGGTTCACCGTGTCCGACGGCTCCGACTGGCTGCCCGACCCGGACCCCGACTTCGGAGCGCTGCGCGGCGGCCTCCCGCCCGGTATGCCGCTGCCGCACACCCTGACCCTCAACGCGCAGACCGAGGACCGGGAGGACGGCCCGCGGCTCATGGCGGTGTGGATCTGGGCGGGCGAACTGCTGGACGAGGCGGCCGTACAAGAGCTCGCCGACGCGTGGTTCGCCGCGCTCACCGGCCTGGTGGCACACGCACGGCACATCGGAAACCTCGCGTACGCCGCACACCGCGGCCACACCCCCTCCGACTTCCCCCTGGTCTCGCTGTCCATGGCCGAGGTGGAGCGGCTGGAGCGGACCGTGCCGGACCTGGCCGACATCTGGCCGGTGTCCAGCCTGCAGCAGGGACTGCTCTTCCACGCCGTGTACGACGACACCGCCCACGACGACTACGTGGTGCGGTTCGGCCTGGATCTGGCGGGCGACGTCGACCCGGCGCGGCTGCGCGCCGCCACCGAGGGGCTGTTCGCCCGCCACCCCGGGCTGCGTGCGTGCTTCGTACGCGAAGGGCTCGCCGAACCGGTGCAGGTGATCCCTGCTCAGGTGGCACCGGAGTGGCGGGAACACGACGTGTCGCGGCTGGACGGACCCGCGCACGAGGCCGAGCTGGCCCGGCTGCTGGACGCCGACAGCGGGCGGCGCGTCCCCGTGGACACCGCTCCGCTGGCCCGTTTCATGCTGCTGCGGCTCGGAGCGGACAGCTACCGGCTGATCCTCACCAGCCACCATCTGCTGCTCGACGGCTGGTCGATGGCGCTGCTCTCGCGCGAACTGCTCGCGCTGTACGACGCGGGCAACGACCCCGCCGCGCTCGCCGCACTGCCCGCGCCCCGCCCGTACTCCGCCTATCTGTCCTGGCTGAAGGGGCAGAACACGCAGGCGGGGCTCGACGCCTGGCACACCGCCCTGTCCGGGGTGGCCGGGCCCACCCTCGCCGCGGACCCGGACACCCCCGCGACGGCCGCCACCCGGCGGCACGTCCTGGAGCTGACGACTGAGCAGACCACCACGCTCACCGCGTACGCCCGCCGCCACGGCCTGACGCTGAACACGGTGGTGCAGGGCGCCTGGGCGATCGTGCTCGGCTGGCTGACCGGCCGCGACGACGTGGTCTTCGGCGTCACCGTCTCCGGCCGCCCGCCCGAGATCGACGGCATCGACACCATGGTCGGGCTGTTCATCAACACCGTGCCCGCCCGGGTCCGGCTGCGCCCGGAGGAGACGTTCCCGGAGCTGCTGACCCGCGTCCAGGACGAACAGGCCCGGCTGCTGGACCACCACCACATCGGCCTCACCGACATCCAGCGCCGCATCGGCACCGGCCGGCTCTTCGACACCCTCCTGGTCTATGAGAACTACCCCCACGACCCGGACGCGCTGCGCTCCGCCTCCAAGCGCCTGACCGTGACCGGAGTGCACCCCGAGGACGGCACCCACTACCCGCTCAGCGTGGTCGCGCTCCCCGGCGAACGGCTGCGGATCCACGTCAACTACTGCCCGGGCACCGTCGGCCGGAGCCGGGCGTCGGCCGCCGCCGACGCACTGGAACACCTCCTGACGGGAAGCGCCACCGGGGCGGCCGAGACCTCGGTGGCGCGTTTGCTGACCGCGGCCGCGCCGCAGCCGGCGGCCGGGGGCGTACGGTGCGAGGAGACCCTGCCGCAGCGGTTCGAGGCACAGGTACGGGCCACCCCGCACCACATCGCCGTGGTCGACGGCCGGCGCTCCCTGACGTACGCGGAGCTCAACGACCGCGCCAACCGCCTGGCGCGGCTGCTGACCGGACACGGCGCCGGGCCGGAGCGGGTGGTGGCGCTGGCGGTCGACCGCCGGGCCGAACTGGTCGTGGCGCTGCTGGCCGTCCTCAAGAGCGGCGCGACGTACCTGCCGGTGGACCCCGCCTATCCGCGCGAGCGCATCGGATTCATCCTCGCGGACGCCGCCCCGGTGTGCGTGATCACCACCACCGACACCGCCACTGACACCGCCGCCGCGCTGCCCGACGGCCTCGACGTACCAGTAGTGGCGCTCGACGCGCCGCAGGTGATGAGCGCCCTGCGGGACCTCGCGCCGACCGACCTGACCGACGCGGACCGCGGCGGCCCGCTCACCCCGGCGCACGGCGCCTACATCATCTACACCTCGGGCTCGACCGGGCGGCCCAAGGGCGTGCTGATCCCGCACGAGAACGTCATCCGGCTGTTCACCTCCACCGACCACCTCTTCGGGTTCGGCGCGGACGACGTGTGGACGCTGTTCCACTCCTACGCGTTCGACTTCTCGGTGTGGGAGATCTGGGGCCCGCTGCTGTACGGCGGCTCGCTGGTGATCGTGGAGCACACCGTCACCCGGTCCCCGGGAGAATTCCTGGAGCTGCTGGTCGAACAGGGCGTCACCGTGCTCAACCAGACCCCGTCGGCGTTCTACCAACTCCTCGGCGCCGACCGCGACCGCCCGGAGCTGGGCGCACGGCTCGCCCTGCGGTATGTGGTGTTCGGCGGCGAACGGCTCGACGTATCCCGCCTGGGGGACTGGTACAGCCGCCATCCCGAGAACGCGCCGCGGCTGGTCAACATGTACGGCATCACCGAGACGACCGTGCATGTCACCCACACCGAACTGGTCCGCGCCGACGCGGTGCGGGACGCCTCGGTCAGCCCCATCGGGCGGCAGCTCCCCGATCTGCGGCTGTATGTCCTCGACCATCTGCTGCGCCCGGTGCCCCCGGGCTCCGTCGGCGAGCTGTACGTCGCCGGCCCCGGCCTGGCCCGCGGCTACGCGGGGCGGCCCGCGCTGACCGCCGAGCGGTTCGTCGCCGACCCGTTCGGCGCCCCCGGCGAGCGCATGTACCGCACCGGAGACCTGGCCCGCCAGGGCGGCGACAGCGGGCTGGAGTACGTCGGACGGGCCGACGGCCAGGTCAAGCTGCGGGGCTTCCGGATCGAGGTCGGCGAGATCGAATCCGCGCTCACGGCCCTCGACCAGGTGGCGCGGGCGGCCGTCGTGCTGCGCGAGGACCGGCCCGGCAGACCGGCGCTGGTCGCCTATCTGGTGGCCGAGCCCGGCGCCGCACTGCCCGGGGCCGCCGAACTGGCGGCGCTCGCGGCGGCCCGGCTGCCGGTCCACATGGTGCCCTCCGCGTTCGTGGAGATGCCCGAACTCCCGCTGACGGTCAACGGCAAACTGGACCGCGCCGCCCTCCCGGCCCCCGACTTCACGGCCGCCTCGACGGCGGCCCGGCCGCGCACCCCCGCGGAGGAGACCCTGTGCTCGCTGATGAGCGAGGCGCTGGGGGTGGGCAGCGTCGGCGTGGACGACGACTTCTTCCTGATGGGCGGCGACTCCATCGTCTCCATGCGCTTCGCCGACATGGCACGCCACGCCGGCCTGGCGCTGCGGCCCAGGGACGTGGCGGAGGGCCGTACGGTCGCCGCGCTGGCCGAGATCGCCGAGCGGAGCGCGCCGCGCCGGGGGCCGGCCGACGAGGGCCGCCACCGGGACGGCGGCGGCGCGGGCGACGGCGCGGTCGACGGGGTGGGCGACGGAGTGGGCGAGCTCCCCGCGACGCCGATCATCAGGCGCATGTGGGACGTCGACGGGCCGATCGACGCGTACCACCTCTCCATGGCGGTCCGCGTCCCGGCGGGCGCGCGGGCCGAGCATCTGACCGCCGCCCTCCAGGCGCTCGTCGACCGCCATGACGCGCTGCGGATGCGGCAGCAGGACGACCAGGGGCGGCGGGCGCTGGAGATCGCGGAGTCCGGCTCGGCCCGGGTGGCCGACTGCTTCACCCACCAGGTCGTCCAGGTCGCCGACGAGGCGGAGTGGCCCCCGGCGCTGGCCGAGGCGTCCTTCCGCCACCAGGCGGAGCTCGACCCCGCGTCCGGCCGCACCCTCCAGGCCATCTGGCTGGACCCCGGGCCAAAGCGGCCCGGCCGGCTGCTGATCCTGCTGCACCACCTCGTGGTCGACGGGGTCTCCTGGCGGTTCCTGCTGCCGGACCTGGCCCGTGCGTACGAGGCGGTCGCCACCGGCCGGCGTCCGGATCTGCGGGCACCGGCGACCTCGTACCGCAGGTGGGCGCGGCATCTGGTCGAGGAGGCCATGGAGCCCGCGCGCGAGAAGGAACTGGAGATGTGGACGCGGATGTTCGAGCCGCAGCGGCCCACGCTGGGCACCCGGCGGCTCGACCCGCGGACCGACACCCTGGCCTCGGCGCGGATGGCGCTCTTCGACCTCCCGGAGGAGGACACGGCGACCCTGCTCGCGGTGCCCGGCGCGCTGGGCGTGGACCTGCGCGATGTGCTGTACGCGTCGTTCGCCGTCGCCTACGCGCGCTGGCGGGGCGAGGAGGGCACCGGCGTGCTGGTGGACCTCCAGGCGCACGGCCGTGAATTCCTCGCCGACGGGGTCGATCCGTCGTCCACCGTCGGATGGTTCACCGCGCAGTTCCCGCTCGTCCTGGACCCGGGGGAGATCTCCGAGGAACAACTCGACGCCTCCGGCGCCGCGTTGACCGAGGGCGCCGCGCGGGTGGGGGCCCAGCTCGCGGCCCTGCCCGACAACGGCATCGGGTACGGCCTGCTGCGCTATCTCAACCCGCGTACCGCTCCGCGGCTGGCCGCGCTCGGCGATCCGCAGATCTCCGTCAACTACCTGGGCCGGTTCCAGGTCGGCGAGCGCTCGGCCCACTGGACCCCCACCGGCGAGGCGGGGTCGGCGATGGGCGGCGGGGCGGACGCCGGGGCTCCGCTGGAGCGCACCCTGACCCTCACGGTCGCGGTCGAGGACCGCGAGCGGGGCGCACGGCTTGCGGCGCGGTGGATCTGGCCGTCGGGCGTCCTCGAGGACGACCACGTCGCCGAGCTCGCCCGGCGGTGGTTCGCTGTGCTCAGCCGCTACGCCGCGCACACCAGGGCGGCGCGCACCCAGGCCCCCTGACGGCGGAAGTCCCCGGCCGCGTAGATCTCCGGATGGGAGGTGGAGCGCAGGGCGGCGTCGACGCGGATCCGGCCGGCCGTATCGAGGTCGAGCCCGGCCCGCGCGGCGAGCTCGGTGTTCGCGGTCATGGACGCGGCCCAGAGGACCGCGTCGGCGTCCACCTCCTCGGGGGCGGCCACCCGTCGGCCTTCCTCGATCCGGACGCCCCGCACGGTCAGGGCGGCGGCTGCCGAGCGCGTACACCAGGCGGTCGTACGGGAGGCCGCGGCCGTCGTCCGTGGTGACCAGGCGGGCCTCGGGGGTCACCCGCGCGTGCGGCGCCGGCCGCAGGGCGGCCATCGGCCCCGCACAGCCCGCGCCCAGCACCAGGACCTCGTGCATACGAATCTGTTCCAGCCCTCGGCGAGCGGCCCCGATATCGGATAAAATCATTCAAAGTCGATCAAATAGGACTCCATGCAGCGATGACAACGGGGCCCGCATCTCCGCCGGGCCACCGGGACGGATGCCTATGAACAGCGGGTACGAGGGATCGGAAGAATTCGGTCCGGACCCCCTCGGAGACTTTCTCGCACGCTTCCTCGGCGTCGGACCGGCCGGGCAGCGCCCCGGCTCCCGGCACGTCGACTTCGGCCGCCTGATGAGCGAGCCCGCGCGACAGCTCGTCTCCTCCGCGGCCTCGTACGCCGCCGACCGCGGATCCACCGACCTCGACACGGAACACCTGCTCCGCGCGGCGCTCACCGCCGAGCCGACCCGCACCATGGTCG
Source organism: Streptomyces sp. NPDC000941 (assembly GCF_053599555.1). Taxonomy (NCBI): domain Bacteria; kingdom Bacillati; phylum Actinomycetota; class Actinomycetes; order Kitasatosporales; family Streptomycetaceae; genus Streptomyces; species Streptomyces sp. NPDC000941. The sequence goes on along the minus strand of NZ_JBSFMM010000120.1, from coordinate 23,497 downwards.
TCCGGGCCGGGGCCGACCCCGAAGCCCTCGTCGCCGAGATCGACCGGCAGACGGGGGAGGGGCCGCCGCGCGGCTCGGTCGCGGTCACGCCCGCCGTCAAGCGCGCGCTGCTCGACGCCCACGAGATCGCCCGGTCCTCCGGCTCCTCGTACATCGGCCCCGAGCACGTACTGATAGCGCTCGCCGCCAACCACGACTCCACGGCCGGGCAGCTGCTGCACGCGGCCCGGTTCGAGCCACGCCCCGGCCCGCCCGGCGGCCTCGCGGCGGCCCCCGGCGCCGCCGAACCCCGCCCAGGACCCAACCGGCGGGAGACCCCCAACCTGGACAAGTTCGGCCGCGACCTGACCGAGATGGCCCGTGAGGGCCGGATCGACCCGGTGATCGGGCGCGACGAGGAGATCGAGCAGACCATCGAGGTGCTGGCCCGCCGGGGCAAGAACAACCCCGTCCTCATCGGCGAGGCCGGCGTGGGCAAGACCGCCGTCGTCGAGGGGCTGGCCCAGCGCATCGCCGAGGCCGACGTCCCCGACATCCTGCTCGCCCGGCGCGTCCTGCAGCTCGACTTCGCGGGCGTCGTGGCCGGCACCCGCTACCGCGGCGACTTCGAGGAGCGGCTGACCGGCATCATCGACGAGATCCGCGCCCACTCCGAGGAACTGATCGTCTTCATCGACGAGCTGCACACCGTCGTGGGCACCGGCGGCTCCGAAGGCGGCCCGATGGACGCCAGCAACATCCTCAAGCCCGCCCTGGCCCGCGGCGAACTGCATGTCATCGGCGCCAGTACCCTCCAGGAGTACCGCCGCAACATCGAGAAGGACGCGGCCCTCGCCCGCCGCTTCCAGCCGATCATGGTGCCCGAGCCCGTCCCCTCCGACGCGCTGGAGATCCTGCGCGGGCTGCGCGACCGCTACGAGGCCCACCACCAGGTCCGCTACACCGACCAGGCGCTGCTGGCGGCCGTCGAGCTCTCCGACCGCTATCTCACCGACCGCTTCCTGCCCGACAAGGCCATCGACCTGATGGACCAGGCCGGCGCCCGCGTACGGCTGCGCTCCAGCACCAGGGGCACCGACATCCGGGCGCTGGAACGCGAGGTCGAGCAGCTCACCCGGGACAAGGACCAGGCCGTCGCCGCCGAGCAGTACGAGCGGGCCACCTCGCTGCGCGACCGGATCGGCGAGCTGAGCCGGCGCATCGAGGAGGGCTCCGGCAAACAGCACCCGGCCAGCCGGGTCGCCGAGGTCACCGTCGAGGACATCGCCGATATCGTCTCCCGGCAGACCGGCATCCCCGTCAGCAGCCTCACCCAGGAGGAGCGGGACCGCCTGCTCGGCCTCGAGGAGCATCTGCACAAGCGGGTGATCGGCCAGGAGGAGGCCGTCTCCGCCGTCGCAGACTCCGTACTGCGCTCCCGCGCCGGACTCGCCGACCCCAACCGCCCCATCGGCAGCTTCCTGTTCCTCGGCCCCACCGGCGTCGGCAAGACCGAACTGGCCCGCGCCCTGGCCGAAGCGCTCTTCGGCAGCGAGGACCGCATGGTCCGCCTGGACATGAGCGAATACCAGGAGAAGCACACCGTCAGCCGGCTGATCGGCGCCCCGCCCGGATACGTCGGTCACGAGGAGGCCGGGCAGCTCACCGAGGCGGTGCGCCGGCAGCCGTACTCGCTGCTGCTCCTGGACGAGGTCGAAAAGGGCCACGCCGACGTCTTCAACATCCTTCTGCAGGTGCTCGACGACGGACGGCTCACCGACGCCCAGGGCCGCACCATCGACTTCAAGAACACCGTCATCGTCATGACCAGCAACCTCGGCTCCGAGGAGATCGCCGGGCGCGGCGCGGTCATGGGCTTCGGCGGTGGCGCGGAAGCCGACGAGGACGCGCGCCGCGAGCGGGTGCTGCGCCCGCTGCGCGAGCACTTCCGGCCCGAATTCCTCAACCGTATCGACGAGATCGTCATCTTCCGGCGGCTCGCCGACGAACAGCTGCGGCAGATCACCGATGTGCTCCTGGAGGAGACCCGGCGCCGGCTGCGCGCCCAGGACGTGCCCGTCGACTTCACCCCCGCCGCCGTCGACTGGCTGGCCCACCACGGCTACCAGCCCGAGTACGGCGCCCGGCCGCTGCGCCGGACCATCCAGCGGGAAGTCGACAACCCGCTGTCCCGGATGCTGCTCAACGGCAAGCTCCAGCCGCACAGCCATGTGGAAGTCGATGTGGAGGAAGGGAAGCTGACCTTCCGCAAGGAGCAGAACCCCACCACCGCACTCGGCTGACAACGGTCTTGTGAACACTGGTTGCCGAGCTCGCGAGCGGGCGCGATAGCGTGTACAAGCCAACGGGGACAGCACCGCCCCTGGCACTTGGATTCCGCTCGCCCGCACGCACGAGGAGCCCACTTGACCAGCCCGGAACAGCGCATGGCCGACCTGCTCAAGACCTTCGGAGATCCGGCGGCGTGCACCGCCCATCTGCTGTGCGACCGGCACCCGGCCGACGCCGTCGCCTTCACGGTGGTCGGCGCCGACCTGGGCGGGCACGACATGACCTACGGCGAACTCCGCGAGTCCTCCGCGCGGATGGCGAGCGCCCTGGCGGCCCTCGGGGTGGGCCCCGGCGACCGGGTCGCCACCCTGATGAGCAAGTCCGCCGAACTCCTCGTCGCGACACTCGCGATCTGGCGGATCGGCGCCGTCCAGGTGCCCCTGTTCACGGCGTTCGCGCCCCCGGCCATCGCCCTGCGGGTCACCGGCAACGGCACCAAGGTCGTGATCACGGACGCCGGGCAGCGCCCCAAGCTGGTCGCGGGCCCCGACCTCCCCAGCGACCAGCCGTGGCGGATCGTCACCACCGGGCCCACCGAGGAAGGCGACCTGTCGTTCGCCGAGCTGCTCGCGGGACACCCGCCACTGGACGAGGCGGCCGTCCTCGGCGGGGACGCCACCATCGTGGAGCTGTTCACCTCCGGCACCTCAGGACCGCCCAAGGCCGTGCCCATCCCGCTGCGGGCCGTCGCGGGATTCGCCATGTACCAGGAGTTCGGCCTCGATCACCGGCCCACCGATGTGTTCTGGAACGCCGCCGACCCGGGCTGGGCCTACGGGCTGTACTACGCGGTCATCGCCCCGCTCGCCCTCGGCCTGCGCAGCCTGCTGTACAACAGCCTGTTCTCCGCCGAGGGGACCTGGGCGGTGCTGTCCCGCTTCAACGTCACCAACTTCACCGCGGGCCCCACCGTCTACCGCAAGCTGCGCGGCACACCCGCCCCCGACGGCGTGCGGCTGCGCTGCGCCTCCGCGGCCGGTGAGCCGCTGCCGGCCGACGTGGTCAGCTGGGCGGAGCGGACACTCGGCATCCCGGTGCGCGACCACTACGGCTCCACCGAACTGGGCATGGCCATCGCCAACGCCTGGCACCCCGCGCTGCGCACCGACCTCAAGCCCGGCTCCATGGGGCGGCCGCTGCCCGGCTGGAGCGTGACTGTCCTGCGCGAGGACACCAATTCCGCCGTCGCCGAGAGCGATATGCCCGGCCGGGTGGCGATGGACATCACCAAGAGCCCGCTGATGTGGTTCGAGGGCTACCGCGACGCCCCGGAGCGCACCGCGGAGAAGTTCAGCCCCGACGGACGCTGGTTCTACTCCGGCGACACCGCCTCCCGGGACGAGGACGACCACCTGTTCTTCTCCGGGCGCAGCGACGATGTGATCCTGATGGCCGGCTACCGCATCGGCCCGTTCGAGGTGGAGAGCGTGCTGCTGGAACACGAGGCGGTGGCGGAGGCGGCCGCGGTCGGCGTTCCCCACGAGGAACACGGCGAGGTGATGGAGGCATTCGTGGTGCTGCGCGCGGGGGCGTCGTCGCCTTCGGACCCCGACGCCCTCGCCGCCGAGCTCCAGCAGCTGGTCAAGGACCGGTTGGCCAAGCACGCCTACCCGCGGCGCGTGCACTTCGTCACCGAGCTGCCCAAGACGTCGAGCGGCAAGACCCAGCGTTTCCTGCTGCGCCCGCGGCAGGTCAGCTCCCGCACTCGCTGAGCCGGGCCCGGGGCGGCCTGCGCTCGGCTATCGTGAGCGGTTACGCGGTGGGCAGGGTGACACGCGGCCCGGGGGGCACCTCCCAGCGGTGGCTGGGGGAGAACCGAGCCCTGGAAAGAGCAGCCGAGGGGATTAGGCCTACGTGAACGAGGCAGCTGAGGCAACCGGCGCGGGCAAGGCGGGCAAGCGGGCGGCGGAGTCCACCGCGGGCAGGGACGTGTCCACGGTCAGGGACGTCGCCAAGCGCGCCGGGGTGTCCGCGTCCACCGTCTCCCGCGTCATGGGCGGCACCTACCCGGTGGCCGCGGCCACCCGGGCCAGGGTGGTCAAGGCGATGCGCGAACTGGACTACGTGGTCAACGCGCATGCCCGCGCGCTCGGCGGGTCCACCAACAAGACGGTGGCGTTCGTCGTGGACGATGTGACCGGCCCCTTCTACGCGCATATCGCGCGCGGCGTGGAGGAGCAGGCGTCCGCCGAGGGGCGGCTGTGCATGCTGTGCACCACGCACGGCGATCCGCAGCGCGTCCTCGACGTGGTGGAGATGATGCGCGAGCAGCGGGCCGACGCGGTGATCGTGGTCGGCGGCGCCTGGGAGGACAAGGCCTACCAGGACCGTATGGCCCACTTCGCGCACGCCCTGGACCGGGTGGGCTCGCGTCTTGTGCTGGTCGGCAGGCCGCCGCTGGGCGAGGGCGTACCGGCCACCGTCGTGGACTACGACAACGAGGCCGGCGCCTTCGCGATGACCACCCACCTGCTCAGCGCCGGACACCGGCGCATCGCGTATCTGGCCCGGGTCCCGGGCCTGTCCACCAGCACCCAACGCATCAGCGGCTTCACCCGGGCCCATGAGCTGATGGGCCTGCGTCCGGACCCGGCCCTGATCCTGGACGGAAACTTCACCCGCGCCCACGGCTATCGCGCGGCCCGGGAGCTGCTGGCCTCCGGGGCCGAGTTCAGCGCGGTGTTCGCGGGCACCGACATGGTGGCGGCCGGGGCGCTGCAGGCGCTGCGCGAGGGCGGCCTACGGGTGCCCGAGGACGTCTCGGTGGCCGGGTACGACGACATTCCGGTGGCGATCGACGTCTACCCGGCGCTGACCACCGTGCACGTACCGCATGAGGAGCTGGGCCGCACCGCCGTGCGGCTGGCCCTGCACCGCGAGGAGCTGCCCGAGAGCCAGCACCAGGTGCTCGGCACGCATATCGTCATCCGCGCGTCGACCAGGGCCCCCGGCCGGGCCCCCGGCCGTCCCCCGGAAAACCGCTAGAAAACGGTCTCTGCCGACGGCTTTCACGCGCAGTGCTCGTCGGCGGAGGCTATCGAAAATTTTCGCGTCTGGTAGCGACGGAAGACGGCGCGGTGCGGCACGCCCATGATGGACACCGGTTTCCTTGGGCTCCCCCAAGTTTCCTTGGGTTCCCCCACCGCACGCCTTCTTGGAGCGACCACCATGGCGCAGAGCCGGCCGAGGTTCCTCGTCTACACCCGCACGACCGCCTACCGGCACGATTCCATACCCGAGGGCGTCCGCGCCTTCCATGAGCTCGGCGCCGAGCATGGCTTCGACGTGGAGGCGACGGAGGACCCGCGGGCCTTCGAGCGCGGCCTCGACCGCTTCGCGGCCGTGGTGTTCCTGTCCACCAGCGGTGATGTGCTCACCCCCGAGGGACGGGAGGCGCTGCGGTCTTTCCTGCGGGGCGGCGGCGGGTTCATGGGCGTGCACGCCGCAGCGTGTACCGAGTACGGCTGGCCGTACTACGGCGAGCTGCTCCGGGCCCGTTTCGACCGCCACCCCGCACTGCAGCCGGGCGTCCTCACCATTGAGGACCGGGACCACCCGGCGACCGGCCATCTGGGCGCCACCTGGGCGTTCACCGACGAGTGGTACGACTTCCGGGCCAGTCCGCGCGGTGCGGTGCGGGTGCTGGCCGCCGCCGACGAGACCTCGTACGAGGGCGGGGGGATGGGGGCCGACCATCCGCTCGTCTGGTGTCATGAGCACGACGGAGCGCGGGTCTTCTACACCGCGCTCGGACACACCTGTGAGGCGTACGACGATCCCGCCTTCCGGGCCCACCTCCTCGGCGGGCTCCGCCATGTGGCGCGATCACAGCACTGACCACATCCCGCACCACCCCCACACCCCCCCACGACCACCCCCCCCACGACCACCCCCCCACGATGGGAGTGACTTCTCGATGAGCCGCGAGAACACACATAAGCTCAGCCGCCGCGGAGTGCTGAAGGCCGCCGGAGGGCTCGCCCTCGCGGGCGCCGCCGGCGGCATCACCACCGCCGTCACCGCGGGCTCCGCCGGCGCCGCCCCGGCCACCTTCACCCACCCGGGCATGCTGCACGCCTACGGCGAGCTCAACCGGGCCAAGGTACGGGTGGCCGCTGGGAACGACCCGTGGCTGTCCGGCTGGAACCGGCTGATCGCCAACTCGCACGCCCAGTCGGGCTGGAAGGCCAACCCGCAGGCCACCATCATCCGCGGCGGCACCGGCGAGAACTACGGCATCCTCTACAACGACATCCACGCCGCCTACCAGAACGCCCTGCGCTGGAAGATCGCCGGAACCACCGCCCACGGCGACACCGCCCGCGACATCCTCAACGCCTGGTCCGCCACGCTCACCACGGTCACCGGAAACGCCGACCGGTTCCTGGCCGCCGGGATCTACGGCTACCAGTTCGCCAACGCCGCCGAGCTGATGCGGGGTTACTCCGGCTTCGACCTCGACCGGTTCAAGAGGATGATGCTGGGCGTCTTCTACCCGCTGAACAACCAGTTCCTCACCGGTCACAACGACGCCTGCATCACCAACTACTGGGCCAACTGGGACCTGTGCAACATGAACTCGATCCTGGCCATCGGCATCCTGTGCGATGACGGGGCCAAGTACGACCAGGCCGTGAACTACTTCAAGAACGGCGCGGGGAACGGCTCCATCAAGCACGCCGTCCCGTTCCTGTACGACAGCCAGGGCCTCGCCCAGTGGCAGGAGTCCGGCCGTGACCAGGGCCACACCATGATGGGCATGGGCCAGATGGGCGCCTTCTGCGAGATGGCCTGGTCCCAGGGCGAGGACCTGTACGGCTACGACAGCAACCGCTTCATGAAGGCCGCCCAGTACGTCGCCAAGTACAACCTCGGCCAGGACGTCCCCTTCACCACCTACACCTGGGGCACCGGCCAGAACTGCGCCCAGCAGTCCCACACCGTGATCTCCTCCGCGAGCCGCGGCCAGCTCCGGCCGGTGTGGGACATCCTGCACTACCACTACGCCAGGCGCCGGGGCCTGTCCGTGCCCTACATCACGGCCATGGCGGAGAAGGTCCGCCCCGAGGGCGGCGGTGGAGACTACGGCTCCACGAGCGGTGGCTTCGACCAGCTGGGCTTCGGAACCCTGCTGTACGCCAAGTAGGCCTTGTAGAGCGGTACGACGGTCTTCGTTCGACGCCGGTCATCCTGAGGCCCCGCAGTTGTTGCAGCTCCAACCGCCGCTGGGCCCCTGGATGACCGGCGCTCCGCACTGACTGCAGTTCACAACGGCCCCCCTGTCTCACCTTTTACCCATGAAGACGCCGTAACTCTGTCTCAGGCTGCTCGCATTTCAGGCGGAGAACGAAAGGGCGCCGTTCTCGCGGCTCGGCGGGAGGCTCTGCTCGGCCCAGATGACCTTGCCATGCGGGGTCTGCCGGGTGCCCCAGCGCTGGGTGAGCTGGGCGACGAGCAGCAGTCCGCGCCCGCCCTCGTCGAAGCTGCGGGCCCGGCGCATATGCGGGGCGGTGCTGCTGGCGTCGGAGACCTCGCAGATCAGCCCGGCGTCATGGATCAGCCGCAGCTGGATGGGGCCGCTGGCATGGCGGATGGCGTTGGTGACCAGCTCGCTCACCACGAGCTCGGTGGTGAAGATCGCCTCCTCAAGACCCCAGGCCGTCAGCTGCCGGGAGGTCCAGCGGCGCGCCTCGGCGACGGTCGCCGCGGTGGCCGGTACATCCCGGGTGGCCACGCTGGCCGCGTCCAGGGTGCGGGTCCGGGCGATCAGCAGGGCGATGTCGTCACTGCCCCGTTCCGGGGTGAGGACGTCCAGTACGGACTGGCACATCTGTTCGGCCGACTCGCCGGGCTCGGTCAGTGCCCGGCACAGCAGCGCCAGCCCCTCGTCGGGGTCGCGGGCGGCGGACCGCAGCAGCCCGTCCGTGTACAGCACGAGCGTGCTGTCCTCCGGGAGCTCCAGATCGACGGTCTCGAACGGCAGGCCCCCCACGCCCAGCGGCGGCCCCGGGGGCACCCGCGGCAGCGTGACCACCCCGCCGGGGGTGACCACGACGGGCGCGGGGTGGCCGGCGCTGGCGAAGGAGGCCGTGCGGGTGATCGGGTCGTACACCCCGTACAGGCAGGTGGCGCCCAGCTCGCCGGTGCTCTCCTTCCGCTCCTCGGCCACGAGATCGCCCGTCTGGTGACTCAGCTCGGTCTCGCCGGTAGGCGGCTCGGACTCGCCGGTACGGGGCTCGGTCCCGCCGGTGTGGAATTCCTCCTCGTCCAGGCGGAGCACCAGATCGTCCAGGTGGGTGAGCAGCTCGTCCGGGGGCAGACCGATATCGGCGAGCGTACGAACCGCCGTCCGCAGCCGCCCCATGGTCGCCACGGCGTGCACCCCGTGCCCCACGACATCGCCCACGACCAGAGCGATCCGGGCCCCCGAGAGCCTGATGACGTCGAACCAGTCGCCCCCGACCCCCGCCGCGGTGCGCGCCGGAAGGTAGCGGGAGGCGATCGACGCGGCCATCTGCCGCATCCCCGTGCGCGGCAGCATGCTGCGCTGGATGGCCAGCGAGACGGCGCGCTCACGCGTGTAGCGGCGGGCGTTGTCCACGCACACCGCGGCCCGCGCCGTGATCTCCTCGGCCAGCAGCAGATCGTCGTCGTCGAACGGATCCCGCGTCCGGTGGCGGTAGAACATCGCGACCCCCAGCGTGGTGCCCCGGGCGATCAGCGGCACCGCCATCACCGAGTGGATCCCGTACCGGTGCACCGACTCGCCACGGCGGGGGACCTCCCGGGTCCAGCGCCGGATCTCCTCGTCCCGGGTCGAGTGCCGCACACCGCGGCCGGCCGCCAGGGCCTTGGCGGGAGGTGAGTACTCCGGCCAGGAATCAGCGCCTCCGGCCTCCAGCGACGCCTCCGGGCAGCCCTCCAGGACGGACTGCTGCGCGATACGGCGGAAGTCCACGGCGCGGCTGGCCGGGCTCACCATCGGCTCCTGCCCGTGGTAGATCGCGTCCAGCAGATCGACGGTGACGAGGTCGGCGAACCGGTCGACCGCCACATCCGCCAGCTCCTGCGCCGTCCGGGTCACGTCCAAGGTGGTGCCGATCCGGGCGCTGGCCTCGTTGACGATCGTCAGCCGGCGCCGGGCCCGGTGCTGCTCGGTGTAGTCGAAAACCACCGCCGACAGGCCGCGCACCACGCCCATCGCGTCCTTCACGGGGATCAGATAGACGGCCCAGGCGGGCTTGCTCGGCTCATCCGACAGGGGGTCGAAGCCCTCGTGGCGGATCGCCTCTCCGGTGCGGATGACCTGCTCCTGGAGCCGGTCGATCTCCTGGACGATGGGCCGGGAGTCCATCTCGCGCAGGCGCAGCCCGCGCATCTGAGCCACCGACTGGCCCATGAGATGGGTCATGGCCACGTTCGCGCCCACCAGCCGCGCCCGGGTGTTGTAGACCGCCACGGGAATCGGCATCTGGGCCAGCGTCCAGTTCTCCAGCAGCCGCTCCTCCTCGGACAGCTCCTCCTCGGGCCACCCCGGGGCGCCGGGCTCCGGGCCGGGCCGGCCCGCCCGGGCCTCAGCTGCCGCGCCCGCCACCACGAGCCAGCGCATCCCGCCGCGGGCGTCGGTCAGCGGATGTGCCTGGACCGCCAGCTGTACGCGGTGCCCGCCCCGGTGTCTGGCCTTGATCGGACCGCTCCAGCCGTCGCCCGGCTGTGCGCGCAGATACCTGCGGGCCGAGGCGGGGAGCTCCCCGGCGAGGAGGTCGAGCACCGGATGGCCCAGCATGTCGCCGGGCTGATACCCGAGCAGCCGCGCCGCATCGGGCCCCCAGGCCGTTATGTACCCGCGGGCATCGACCTCGATCGCCGCCGAGAGCGGCGCGGCCTGCTGATGCCCGAACTCCTCGGCCCTGCCGTGGGACCTCGCGGAATCTTGCTTGCGCATCGGCATCTGCCTCGCCGGGCCGTATCCGAATGCCCGGGCTCGGGGCCCGGACGCCACGGCCCCTCTCCAGGATCATCCCCGGGCCCGGGTCCGCTCAATCGGCCCCGGCCCGTGGTCCGGGCCGGGATCTGCGGACAGTGGTCCGGACCGGGATCCGCCCGCGACGGCTCGGCTGTCGGGGGACGGCTCAGCTGTCCGGGACGGCTCAGCTGTGCGGGAGGGCGCCCCGCTCGGCGGTGCGCAGCGCCAGCTCGGCCAGCGCCTCGGGGGCGCCGGCCTGGCCGCGTATCCCCGGAAAGGCGTTGATGTCCACGATCAGCGGCGCCCCGCCGCCCGCGTCGATCACATCCACGCCGTACACCAGCAGTCCGAAAACCGAGCCGACCCGCAGTGCCAGCCGCGCCCAGCCGTCCGGCAGGTCCCCGGGCGCCGGCGACCGCGCCGGGCCGCGGTCGGGGTCCGCCAGCTCCGACCGGCGTACGGCCGCGAAGACCCGGCCCTCGATCACCCACAGCTTGTGGTCCCAGCCGCTGTTCTCGGTGAACGGCTGCACCACCACCGGCTCGCCCGACCAGACGGCGCCAAGGGCGCGCAGCCCGGCGGCGTCGTCGACCCGGGCCACCAGATCGTGCCGTCGGCTGTGCCGGCTCTTGATCACCACCGGATACGCGAGCTCTTCGCCGCCGAGCCGGGCGAGGGCCGGTACGGTCCGGGTGCGCGCGAAGGGCAGCCCGGCCCGGAGCGCCAGATCGGCCATCGCCGTCCGGTCCTGGCACAGCTCGGTCGGCCCCACCGCGTTCAGCACCGGAGCGCCACGCTCTTCGAGATAGCGGGCCAGACCGAGCGCGCGCGGCATGTGCGCCTTCAGCAGATAGACATCGGCGAGCGTCCCGAAGGAGTCCGGATCCTCCGGTGCGCCGTCCCAGCCACCCGGATCCACCGCCTCCACCCGGTGCCGGGGCGTCAGCAGCGCGGTCGTGGCGGCCAGCAGCGGGTGCTCGGGCTCCGGGGTGATCAGACCGATCCTCATCGGCTCTCGCCGGTGCCCGCGGGGACCTGTTCCGCCACCCGCGCCCGCTGCCAGGCGGGCGCCACGGCCGTTGCTCCCGCTGTGGCCCCCGCTCCGTTCGGGCCCCGGCGGGCCAGCTCCAGGACGGCCTGTCCCACCCGCGCCGCCGCGTCCGGCACCTGACGGAAGCTCGGGAAGTCGTTCACATCGACGATCACCGGGCCGTCCGGGCCCAGCAGCACATCCACGCCGTACAGATCCAGGCCGTAGACCGCCCCGGCCTCGGCGACGATCCGGCCCACCTCGGCGGACAGCGCCACCCGCCGCTCGCGCACCGGCTCCCCGGGGTGCAGCGGCGAGCTCCGCTCGGTCGCGTACAGCTCGCCGCCCACACAGTAGACCTTGAGATCGACCCCGGAGTTGGCCACATAGGGCTGGGCTATCAGCATCCCTTCCCCCGCCAGCTCCGCCCGCAGCCCGGCCAGCCGGTCGGGGGAGGACACCAGCCGCACCGCCCGCCCCGAGCTGCCGTCTGCGGGCTTGACCACCAGCGGGAACTCCGCCTCCGGTATCTCCGCCAGCGACTCGGGCCGGGCCGCCGCGTAGGTCCGCGGCATCGGCAGCCCCCGGGCGGTGCCGATCGCCGCCGCCAGCACCTTGTCCCGCACCCCGCGGATCGACCGGGCGTCATTGACCGTCGTCAGCCCCACGGCCGCCGCGGCCTCGAGCAACGTCAGGCCCGGGCCCCCGGAGACGGTTTTGAGCACCCAGGCGTCATGGCTGCCCGCCCCGACCGCCTCCGACACACTCACCAAGGAGCTTCCCGGCCACACCACATCCACCCGGTGTCCCCAGGCGGTGAGCTGTCGGATCACCTCCAACGGCATGCCGTCGTAGCGGTAGTGCTCCTCCACCAGAAAGCAGAGCCTCATGGACCTTCCCTGTCACGCCGGACGTTCGCCGACCCGTCCGGCGCGCCATAACGTCTCAGCATGTCATGGCGCGCCGGAGCACTCGCGGGCGGGAACGGAACCGGCTGTGCGTCAGGAGACGATGTCCTTGCGGCTGAACCCGCGGAAGGCCAGCGCGATCAGCACAACGGCGTAGGCGACGGACACCGACACGCCCTGCACCATGCCGCTCCACTCCGCATGCGGCTGAAGCGCGTCGAGCCAGGCGAACTGCCAGTGTGCGGGAAGGAAGTCGCGCCAGGAGCCGAGCGCGGTGACCGCGTCCAGGACATTGCCCACGATGGTCAGCCCGACCGCCCCGCCCACCGCGCCCAGCGGGGCGTCGGTGACGGTGGAGAGCCAGAACGCCAGTGCCGCGGTGACCAGTTGGGACAGGAAGATATACGCCACCACGATGGCGAGCCGGCCCAGCGCCTCACCCGTGGCCAGCGACCCGCCCGTGGGGAGCCGCAGCGGCTCCCAGCCGTACGCCACCGTCCCCACCACCAGCGCCACCAGTGGCAGCAGGACGATCGCGGCCGCGCTGAACCCGAGCGCCACGGCGAGCTTACTCAGCAGCAGCCGGGTCCTGGGCACGGGCGCGGCCAGCAGATAGCGCAGCGAGGACCAGTTGGCCTCGGCCGCGACGGTGTCCCCGCAGAACAGCGCCACCGGCACGACCAGCAGGAAGGCGGCCGAGACAAACAGCGCCGTCGCGGTGAAGTTGGCCCCGGAAGCCGTCGCGGTGACCATGAGGGTGGTCCGGTTCTCGCGCCCTTCCGGGGTGCCGCCCAGCGCGAAGGCCGCGACGAGCACGAGCGGCAGCGCGGCCAGCACCGTCGCCATCACCATGGTCCGGCGCCGGCGCAGCTGCCGGACCGCCTCGACCCGCAGGGGCAGTGTACGGCCCGGCCGGTGGCCGGGCGCTGCCTCCATCACAGTACTCATGACGCCCCTCCGATCAGGGTCAAGAACGCATCCTCCAGGCGCCGGTTGGGCCCGAAACTGGTCACCGGGATCTCCAACCGCATCAGCTCCGTGAGCAGCTGCGCGGGGCCGGTGCCGTCGAGGTGCACCAGCAGCCCGTCGCCGGTTCGCGCCGCGGAGGCGACCCCCGGCAGCGCGTCCACCTTCTCCACCAGGGCGTCGCTCAGCTCGCCCTCGTGGCCGACGAGCAGACTGCTGCCGGTGCCGGCGATCTCCTCGACCGGGCCCGCCTCGACGAGCCGGCCGCGGTCCATGACCACCAGATGGGTGCAGGACTGCTCGACCTCCGCGAGCAGATGGCTGGAGACGATCACGGTGCGGCCTTCCGCCGCGTACCGGATCATCACCTCGCGCATCTCGCGGATCTGCGGTGGGTCGAGCCCGTTGGTCGGCTCGTCCAGGATCAGCAGATCCGGCAGGCCCAGCATGGCCTGGGCGATGGCCAGCCGCTGGCGCATGCCCTGGGAGTACGTGCGCACCGCGCGCTCCAGCGCGTCGCCGAGCCCCGCGATCTCCAGCGCCTCGTCCAGATGGGCGTCCTCGGCCGGGCGGCCGGTGGCCCGCCAGTACAGCTCCAGGTTGGCCCGGCCGGTCAGATGCGGCAGAAAACCCGCCCCTTCGACGAAGGCACCCACGCGGGACAGCACCGAGGCGCCGGGCCTGATGGCGTGTCCGAACACGCGGATCTCACCGCTGTCGGGGGCGATCAGCCCCATCAGCATCCGCAACGTGGTGGTCTTGCCCGCGCCGTTGGGCCCGAGCAGCCCGAGGACCTGTCCCTTCTCCACGGTGAACGAGAGGTCCTTGACCGCGTACCGGTCGACCGACTTCGCGTACCGCTTGCTCAGCCCGGTGATCCGCAGCGGCACCTCGGCCAGCTCGGGGTCGGGCGCCGGGGCGGCCGTGCGCCGCCTGCCCGTCAGCAGCAGGGCCGCCGCCACCACGGCGGCCACCAGCGGCAGCCCCCACACCCACCAGGGCAGCGGGGCGGACTGGGTACGTACGTCCGGCGCGGTGGGGACCGTCAGGCCGCCGTCCGCGAGGGAGACGGTGTATGTGGCGGGCTGGGCGGGCGAGGCGTAGCCGAGGTCGGTCGCGGCCAGCACCAGCCGCAGCCGGTGGCCCGCCTCCACCTCGTGGTCGACGGCGGGCAGCCGCAGCTCGACGGTCCGGCCCCGCTCGGCGCCGGTGACCCGCACGGGGGAGACCAGCTGTGAGGGCAGCACCTGCCTCCCGTCGGGCCCCACGTCGTACACCTTCGCGAACAGCACCGCGTCGGGCGCGTCCGCCTTCATCCGCACCTTGACCGTGGGCGAGCCGGTGATGCGCAGCGACTGGCGCAGCGGCGCCGAGTCGAAACGGGCGTACTGCCCGGGGAAGTCGAGTGAGACCCCGACGCCCAGGGACGAGGCCTGGGAGAGACCCGCGATCCCGGGCACCGAGGAGACGCCCGACGGTCCGCCGCCGGGCGGGTTGGCGAACGACTGCTCGCCGCCGCTCAGCCGCACGCTCCGCCCGTGGCCGGTGAGCCCCGGATAGCTGTCGCCCGTCGCACCGCGCAGCAGGGCGGCGCCGTCGGTGGAGTCGAACCCGCCGGTGCGGGTGATGCGGAAGGTCGGCCCGGTGTCGGCGCCCTTGTCGCCCTTGAGATAGCGGTCGAACCACGCCCGGGTACGGGACGTGACGCGGTTGGTCTCCAGATCGCCCCCGTCGTGCCCGCCCGCGAGCCAGTCGACGGCGACCGGCGCCCCGTTGGCCTTGATGGCCTTGGCCATCGCGTCCGACTGGTCGAGCGGGAAGAGCGAGTCGGTCTGGCCCTGGAGGATCAGCGTCGGGACCTTGATCTGGTCGGCCACGGCGGACGGGCTGCGCGCCTCCAGCATCTTGCGGGCGGCGTCGTCCGGCTTGCCGGACACGGCGACCCGCTCGTACATCGCGCACAGCCGCGCCTCGAACCGGCCGCAGCCCTGGCCGCTCCGGTCCTTCTGGCCTCCTTGATTCCGCTGCTGGACTCCCTGGGTTCCCCGGCCTCCCTGGTTTTCCTGGTCTTCTTGGCCTCCGGGCGCCTGGTCGGCGGTGGGGTCTGCCGAGCCGGTGGTGAAGAAGATGCCGGTCCACAGGCTCTTGAAGACACCCTTGGGGAAGAGCGAGTCGGCCAGGTTCCAGTAGGTGATGGCCGGGGCGATGGCGTCGACGCGGCGGTCGTACCCGGCGGCGAGCAGCGAGGCCGCCCCGCCGTACGAGGCGCCCGCCACCCCCACCCGGGGATCGCCGGCCGCGTCGAGCCGTACCTCGGGCCGCTTGGCCAGCCAGTCGATCAGCCGCCGGACATCGGCCCCCTCATGGGCCGGGTCGTTCAGCCCGATCTTCCCCGTGGATGAGCCGAAGCCGCGCGCCGACCAGGTCAGTACGGCGTATCCGTCGCGGGCCAGCTCCTCGGCCTGTGACCGCAGATCGTCCTTGCTGCCCCCGAAGCCATGGGCGAGCAGCACCGCGGGCCTGCGGCCGGAGCCCGAGGTGTAGTACGAGGTGTCGATGCGGGCACCCGGCATGTCCAGCACCCGGTCCTCGCGGTGGACGGACGGGGGGTCGTCGGAGGCGACGGCCGCCCAGGTGCCCGCACCCGCGAGCACGGCGACCGCGGCTGCCGCCGACACCACCAGCCGTCGGCCGCGCAGCCGGGCTCTTCGCAGAATCATGTCTGCACCCTAAGCGGGCCTCGGGGGCAGGGCCGCTGACACCGGGTGGATTCCGGGCCCCTCCCCGGGGAGTACGCTGCCCGTTTTGGGTACGCCTCACGTGGTACGGCGCGGTGCCCCGGCAGACGGTGCGAAAGTGGTCCGCGGGACCCGCGGGCCACCCCGTTCAAACCAGCCGTGGCCAGGGGCTTTTGTCGGTGCCCGGCAGTAGAATGGAGGGGTCAAGAACAAGGGTCCCCGACCTCCTTTGGAGGAAGCCGATGGCCGCTGCCGCCACACCTCTTCCGGACCTGCCGAGCTATGCGACCCTCCCGACAAAACGAGTGCCCGCCGGACGTCCGCGCGAGTGGTACGAGACCCACCACCGCCGGCTGAAGGCCATGCGCCTGGCCATCGCCCTGCTCAACTCCGGGGTGTACCGCCCCGAGCAGGCGCCCAACCGCAAGATACGCACCACCGCAGCCCGGATCGGGGTGCGCCCGCCCTCCAACACCACCTGCCGCATGGTGCGGTCCCTCATCCGCTACGAGCAGCGCTGACGCCGCGCCCGCTCGGTTGAGGCATCTCGGATCAGGTCGTCAGTCGCGCCGGGCGATCACCCGGTAGGCGTTGGACAGCCGGCGCCGGCCGGCCAGCGGCCTGATCAGGAAGTGGTCCAGCGCGGCGGTCACCAGCAGGGCGGGGACGCCCGCGAGCACGATCGCCGTGCGCAGCAGCCGCCGGGCCCGCCCCGGCGGCTGCGCCAGCCAGGGCTGGTCCTCGGGCGGGGCGACGGCGTTGAGCAGCAGCCACACCGCGCCGAGCAGATCGACCGGGTCGTGCGGCCGGGCGTGTTCCTCGGCGACGACGGTGAAGCCGAGCCCGGACAGCTCCTTGCGCAGATTGGCCACGGGCACGAAGTGGAGATGCTGTGGCTGAAGCCACGGCAGCCACCAGCGGCCCAGCAGCCGGGAGAAGCGGCTCTCCGGGTCGGGCACATCGATCAGCAGATGCCCGCCCGGGCGCAGCGCCCGCCGCGCCGCGCGCAGCTCGCCGCGGGGGTCCGTACTGTGCTCCAGATAGTGGAACATGCTCACCACGTCGTACCCGTCGGCCAGTTCCGTCACCCGCTCGACGAAGCCGCCCCGGATGCCCCGCGTCACCCGGCCCGCCCGCTCGGCCAGCTCCACTCCGGCGCTCATATCGAGACCGTCGAAGAGGGTGCCGGGGAAGACCGCGCGGGCCGCCTCGCAGAAATGGCCGTGGCCGGTGCCGACGTCCAGCCAGTTCCCCGGGGCCTCGGCGAAGGGGCGCAGCGACTCCGCACGCCTGATGTACGTCTTCGGCCGCCCGGCGAAGAGACCGCTCATGTCCTTCTCGCCCAGGCCGTCGTAGAAGTCCCGGTAGTAGAACTCCAGGCCCTCGCCGCTCAGCCGCGGATTCTGGAACACATGGCCGCAGCCCCGGCACCGGTCCAGCCGGAAGCCGCCCGGCTTGTGCTGGAAGAGGTCGGTGGTGCGCAGCCGCTCTTCCAGCTGGGCCGAGCCGCACCACGGGCAGTCGGCCCGGCGCGGTTCGAAGAACCGCTCGGTGCCGCGCGCGAGATCGTCCGCGTAGCGCGGGCGCAGCGCGGCGACGGCCGCGGCGCGGTCGCCTTTCTTCGAGGCTCGGTTCGGTTCCGGTGCGCTCAAGCCGGTGTCGACAGGTTCGCGCCCCTTCGGCTCTCCTTCAGCTACCGCCGGACGTTGCTCCTGGCCGGGGCCGGGGCCGGGGCCGGGGCCGGACGCGGTGGGTGGTTCGACGCCGCTGGTCATCTCTCCTCCAATGAGGGCTGCGAAGGTGGCCGGGTGGTGGCGGCCTGCGCTGCCAGCCGTTCGAGGTGGCCGGCGGCCGCGGCGGCGCCGCCGGCCGCGCGGAAGGACGCCCCGATCCGCTCGGCCGCCGCCCGATGCCCCGGCTCGTACAGCACGGCGTCCAGGGCCTCGCCAAGACCGGCCGCCGTGACCCGGCCGAACCGCACCCGTATGCCCGCCCCCGCGGCCACCACCTGCCCGGCGACCACGGGCTGGTCGTCGCGGATGGGCGCCACGACCAGCGGTACGCCGTGCCACAGCGCCTCGCACACGGTGTTGTGCCCGGCGTGGCACACGACGGCCGCGACCCGCGCCAGCAGCGGTAGCTGTGGGACCCCGCGCACCACCAGCACATCGTCGTCCAGCGGCGCGCCGGGCGCGGTGTCCAGCGCGCCCGCGGGGTCGACGAGCACCGTCTGGACGCGGCCGGCGCGGGCGCGCGCGGCTTCCCGGCAGACGGCGAGGAAGCGTGCTCCGGCGTCGGCGTTGACGGTGCCCAAGGTGACCAGGACGGCCGGCCGCGCCGGGTCGAGCCAATGCCAGGGGAAGTCGGGCGCGGCGGGGCGGGCGGCGATCGACGGGCCCACGAAACGGATCCGCTCCGCGGCCCGCACGGGCCGGCCCGCCAGCTCCTCGGTGGTGAAGGCCAGCACCAGACGCGGAGAGAAGCGGGGATCCGCTGTCCCGCCCGGATCGCCGATCCGGGCGCGCAACCCCTCCAGCAGCCCCTCCAGCCAGGCACCGATCCGCGGCATGCCGTCCAGCGCCCCGGTGAACTCCGCCGAGGTGGTGGCCGAGGTGGCCCACCGTACGCCCAGCCGCTCGGCGACCAGACCACCGGCGACTGCCTGCTGGTCGGCGACCACCACATCCGGCCGGAACTCCTCGACCGCCGCCCGTACGCCCGGGGCCATCGCCTCCGCGAGCGGCACCAAGAAGCGCTCCCACAGGAACTTGAACGCGCCGGGGCCCCGCGCGTCCGCGGGGCGTACGGCGCTGATGTCGCCCGCGCCGAGCGCGGGCACCGCGCAGCGGAAGACCACCGCCCCGTCCCCGGCCGGCCGCCCCAGCACCTCCGGCGTCCCGGCCCAGGCCACCCGGTGGCCGCGGGCGGCGAGTTCGGCCCCGACGCCGAGGGTGGGGTTGATGTGTCCGACGAGCGGCGGCACGACGAACAGGAAGCGGCGTCCGGAGGCGGCGACGCCTCTCATAAGGCCGCCTCCGCTTCGGCGAAAACCGCCTCCGGAGGCAGCCCACCCGGATCGCCGATCCAGCCCAGGACATGGCGGAGCACCAGGGCGGGCACCTCGACGAGGACCGAGTGCTCATGGCCCGGCACGACAACCGTCCGGCCGCACGGCAGTAGCGACTCCAGCCAAGGCGCCTGGGCGGCCATGTCCGAATCTGCGCCGTAGAGGGCGAGAACCGGACTGCGTACGGAGCGGATCCGGCCCTCGCCAAGCACCGCGCTCGACGGTATGTCCTCGGCGATGGTGGTGGTGCGCACCAGCCGGGCCGCCGATTTGGCCAGCCGGGCGGTGTGCCCGCCGTGGTGGGCGTCGATCCAGGCCAGGGCGTCGGCCTCGTGCTCCGACAGCTGGGTCGCGGTGTAGCCGAGGAGCTTTTCGAGCTTCGCCGCCCACGCGGGGGTGGCCGGTTCGGACTCGATCAGCGAGAGACCGGCCACCCGCTCCGGGTGCCGGACCGCGTACTGGAACGCGACCGTCCCGCCGAAGCAGTTGCCGACCAGGTGCACCGGGCCGTGGATGCCCAGCCGGTCGAGCAGCCGCTCCAGGTCCCCGACGAAGGCATCCAGCCGGTAGCCGTGCGCCGGGCGCTCGCTGCGCCCGTGGCCCCGCTGGTCGTACATGACCACGTCGACCCCGGCCGCGGCGAGCCCGGGGGCCACGGTGAAGTAGTAGGCGGCCAGGCTGTCGGTGAGCAGGCCGTGCAGCAGCACGGCGGTGGGGGCCGCGGACCCGGCCCGGCCGGGGCCGAGCCGCTGCACATGGAGCCTGACGCCGTCCGGTCCGCCGGTGTGGACCATGGCCATCGGTCAGCTCCCCCCGGCGGCCTTCAGGCAGCCCACGACGTACTCGACGAGGCGCCCCACAGTGAGGTCGATGATCTCGTCGAGCTCCAGCCCGGCCACGAACTCGGCGAAGTTGACGTGCCGTCCGTACCGGGCCTGCAGAATTCCCGCCAGGGTGACCAGGTCGATGCTCTCCAGCTCCAGGTCCTCCATGAACCGGCTGTCCGCGGCGATCTCGATGTCGTCGAGGCCGTACTCGTCGAGCATCTTCCGGAGCATTCCGGCGATGTCCGCGAGGACGGTCTCCTCGTCGTCCGCCACGGGCGCCGCGGCGGTCTGCTTGGCGGTACTCACTGGTCGGTCTCCTCACTCGTCGTCCGCCGGGCCGGTGGTCCAGGCCACGACGTAGTCCCTGCTGGGCAACCCGGGAGGGTTGGCCGTACGCGCGCAGTGCACCCGGTAGCGGCGCGGCCGCCCGGCGGCCGTGGCCACTTGGAGCAGGAGCCGCCGGGGGTCCTCCGGGTCGAGCACGGTGACGTCCGGCCCGTGGCCCCCGCCCTCGACGCCCTCGGCCCTGGCCACCGCCTCCTTCGCCGCGCGGAGGGCCGCGGTCTCCTGTGCGGTGGTGTCCAGTCCGGTGATCTCCTCGATATGGATGCCGGGGCCCGGCCCCGGGTCCTCGCGGTCGCGGTCCGGCGCGCGCGGCACCACCAGGGCCACCCCGGCCTCGGCCCGGCCGGCCAGTGCGACGTCCAGCCCTGGCAGCGTCCGGCCGTGCGCCCCGAGGACGTACGGGCGGCCGCGCGCGTCCTCGCACACCTGGATCTCGGCCGGGAAGACCGGCCCCTCCCCACGCGCCCAAAGCCACTGCCGCACCGCGTCCTTGGCCGCGATCCGGCCCAGCAGCCACTGCCTCCGGCCGCGCGGGGCCTGCCGCTCGTACGCCCTGCGCTCGGCGCCGGCCAGGTGGTTGCGCATGATCAGGTCGCGCGACGCCAGATCGGGCCAGCGCTCGTGGAGCAGCGCCCAGCCGCCGGGCTGCGGCTGGGAGAGCGCGCTCCGTTCGGGGAAGCGCTCGACCGGCCGGGTGCTCGGGTGGTTGTCGAAACGGCGGTCCTGCCAGCCGTCGATCTGGGCCCACACCTGCCCGCCGATGAGCAGCTGGACATCCGCCTCGAGCGTGGTGTCGGTCAGCGAGCCGACCCTGATCACGCACTCCACCGTGGTGCCGGGGAGCGGCTGCGGTCCGAAGAGGCGGATGTGCCGCATGCCGACGGGGAAGACCACGGTCCGCTCGGTACGGGTGGCCATGAGCCAGTAGCCGAGGAGCTGGCCGACATTGTCCAGCAGGGCGCCGGGCGCGGTCGGCGTGGTGATCGTGCCGCGCACCCGCGCCGCACCGATCGCGGTGATCTCGCTGACTCCCTGGAACGCCGGGCCGTGGAACATCCAGCGCCTGCTGTACAGCTCGGCCGCGGTATGGGCGGGGGCCTCCTCGGCGGCCGGGTCGGCGGGCCAGGGGGCGGGGCGGGGGTACGGGAAGCGGGGCGCGAGCTCCACCGTGCCCTGGGCGCTGCGGCCGAAGTCCACGGCCGGGCGGTCCGGGCCGTCGGGCGACGGCGTCACGGTGATGGGCACCTCGACGGGCGGCGCGGCGGTCACCCACCGGCCGAACCGCGCACCGTGCACCGCGACCGCCCGCCGCCCGGGGGCCGTCCGCTCCGCCGCGTCCATGAGGTGCCCGACGATCGTGGTCGCCGGAACGACAGGCCACCGGTCCGACTCGTCGGGCCAGCCGGGCCGTTGCCGGAAGAAGCAGTGGTCGCGCAGGTAGGGCATGGTGTCCGTGGACACCCGCAGCACGGTGCGCCAGGTCGTCGGCGCGGGTGCGGCGGCCTTGGGGACTGACGGGACTGACGGGACTGACGGGGCTGGCAGGACTGGCGAGGCCGACGGGACTGGCGGGGCCGACGGTCCGCCCGCGTGGCCCGAGACGGTGATCAGCTCAGCGGCGGCCCCGGCCGTCTCCCGCAGCAGCGCGCCGAGTTCCGCGGCCACCGGAAACCGCCCCGCCACCGCGTCCAGCGCGGACACGGCGTCGGCCCGGAGGTCGGGAATGTCGGCGCTGGGGGAGACGGCGGCGCCGGACGCCAACGCGCCGCGCAGCCCCGGGAGGTGGCGCTCGTCCAGGGAGATCAGCGCGCCGCCGAGGTCGAGCCGTACCGGCTTCGGCGAGACAGCGGAAGGCGCGGTGGCGGGGCGCGGCAGGGACGGGTCCACCCGCGCCCCGTCCACCCACAGGGCGGTGGCCACCCGGCGCAGCTGGGCGACGCCGTCGCGGTGCGGCGAGTCGGCGGCCACCGCGAGATGTTCCGCCCCCTGGAGCGTGTCACCGATGAGCGAGGCCAGCTGCCCCGGGCCGACCTGTACAAACGCCCGGAAGCCCGCCTCGTACAGCGCCTTCGTCAACAGCCGGAAACGGACCGGCTCGAGCAGATGGCGTACGAACAGCTCCCGTACCCCGGCCGCGTCGGGCGGATACGGCGCCGCGGTCGTCCCCGACCAGATGGGCACGCGCGGCGGAAACAGCTCGAACCGCTCCGCGGCGGCTCTGATCGGCCCCAGATACGGCGCCAGCATCGGGGTGTGGAAGCCCGACTGGAACGGAAGGACGTGCCCGATCACCCCCTCGCCACGCAACTGCCGTACGAACGCCTCGACGTCGGCCCGCGGCCCGCACACCATCGACTGGCTCGGCGCGTTGTCGTGGGAGAGTACGACTCGGCCACCCGCGCCCTCCGCGAGCGCTGCCAGCACCCGCTCGGCGGGGGCGCCCAGTACGCCGAAGGCCAGCCCGGGCACGCGCAGTGCGTCGGGGTCGAACGAGCCGAGGAATTCGTCGACCGCGGCGCCGGAGTACAGCCCGGCCGACACCATCGCGGTCCATTCGCCGACGCTGTGCCCGGCGACCGCGTCCGGCACCACCCCCATCCGCCGCAACGCGCGGTCCAGCAGACGGCCGACGGCGAAGACACCGACACCGTGGCGGCCGATGTCGCCGACCGGGGCGTGGCCGTCGACCGCCCCGACGGTGGCGGGGGAGAGCCCGAAATACTCGGCGACGCCGTCCACGCGCGGCGCGAACTCGGCCTCCAGGCCGGGGAAGACGAAGACCACCCGGCCCGGCTCACCCGCCGCCGCGGGCTCGCTCAGCAGCGGATCGGGCGTGAACCACACGTCGTTGCGCCCACGCCACGAGGCCTTCTTCGCCACCACGCGGCGCGCCAGCGCCAGCCGCTTGGCGGTCGGCCCGACGATGCCGAGCCTGACCCGGCCCGAGGCGGGGACGGCGGCGGTGGCGGTGGCCCGCAGCGCTGCGTCATCCTCGTCCGCCAGCAACGCGGCCAGCCGCTCCGGCGTCTCGGCCGCCACCGCGAGTACCCGCTCCACCTCGGTGACCTGGGCTTTGGGTGTGGCATCGCGCGCGGGGGCGGCGTGAGCCACCGCCCCGGATGCGGCGGGCGCCACGGTGCCGGGCGCAGCAGTGGATGTCGCCGCGGTGGGTGTCGCCGCGCGGCCGGTGGAATCGGGCACGCGGACACCCGGCCTGGCGGCCACCACCGGGTAGTCGGCCGAGATTTCGGTGCGGGGGGCGGCGGGGGGGGGGGGGGGGCCGGCGCCGTGGTGGGGGGGCCGGGGGCCCCCCCCCCGG
>NZ_JBSFMM010000119.1:14155-35817 GCF_053599555.1 Streptomyces sp. NPDC000941 | reverse complement strand
CGGATGCGGTGAAAGTCGCACGTCCGGTTCGGAGGGCGGGCCGGAGAAACCCACCTGTCGAAAGACAGACAGGGCGCTCCGGCCCGACCCTACGTCCCCCGCTTCATCGGTGAACAGGCCCTGGAACTGCTCGGCGGCGACGTGGGCGCGGTCATCGAGAACCCCTTCGACGGGGTGCTGTGCTGGCTCATCGCTCCCGGGGCGGCCGCCGCGTGAGACATGAGCATGCTGCCCAGCATCCAAGTCTGGGGGGCAACCGCCTATATCGAGGTGCCCTCCGTCGACTCCCGTAGGGGGCCCGGCGTGCGCTGGCGCGTACCGCCCCGGGACGACCGGCACCTCACCGAGCCGACGGCTCTCCTCGCCGCGCTGAAGATCGCCACCAGCGCGGCGCTCGGCCCACGCGAGGAGGCCTGCCGGTGACCCAGTGCTGCTATCGCTGCGACAAGCCCACCCGCGAACCGATCACCGTACTGCGCGCGTCGGCCTCCGGGCCCGGCTGCCTGCGCCACCTGTGCCCGGAGTGCAACCGACGACGGCCGCACCCCGACGCCGACCTGTACGCCGTGCTCGTCACCCTGCAGCGCGAGAGGCAGACGAGGTGACCGTCCCCGTCGACGCTCGGCGTCTGTCGCCGTACTGCGCGCTGTACACCGCCGAACCCGACACCACACCCGCCGAGATCCACGCCTACTGCAAAGGACCGGGCGAAGTCCGGCTGACGCCGGTACCGCCCGCCACCCGCGGATTGCTCATCTTCACCGTCCGCTGTGACTGCGACTGCCACAAGGCGGACGCCACCTAGACCGGTGGACCGCTGGTGGCCCACCCCACGGACCCCTCGCCCCGGCCTCCCGCTTGCAGGCCAGTGGGCCGGGACGAGGACCGCGCAACCAGCGCGGGGACACCGCTGCCCAACTCAACAAGCAACTCAACAACTCACAGGAGGCCCTGTGCGATTACAGCACGCCGGCCACCTCCAGGACCCGGACGACCGCGACACCATGCCGGACACCGACACCCCGACGCCCGGCGGCCAGACGCCCGGCGACTCGGACGACGGGCGTCAGTACGCGCGCTGACCAGACCGCGGCCCCGTCCTCAGACCGCCCCCGCCGCAGGACGGGGCCGCTCCCAGCCCTACCTTCATGGCAAGTGATGTACCGCCCCTGGAGGTAGCGCACTGGCTGCTACGCCCAGCCAGAACGATCAAAGCCACCTTCGAGGAGCCGGAGAAAGCCTCGGCCTGGTACCAAGACCAGGTCACCGACCTGACCCCCTCCTTCATGACCCACCACGACAAAAACCCCACCCGACAAGCCGAACGCTTCGCCGCCGCGGAAGACCGGCTCAGCTGGGGCGGAGACGTCGTCGGCGGCTGGTACCTGCGAGGCACCGGATTCGCCTCAGTGCAGGTGGTCGCCTGCAGCGCGAACCGGAGCCGCCCGACCATCCCCTGCCCGACACTCCCCTAAGACCTGTCCGGCGGATCTTGTGACCGTCGTGGTCTCGGGTCGCTGGTCGGCGGACGGTGCGTGGGACGAGATCTTCGCGGCTGTCCTGGCCGACGCCGACGCGGAAAGCCGGACCAATCCGGCGGACCGCTAGCCCTCTGGGTAGAAGAGGAACAGCGTGCAGCCGGTGGTGGTCGAGGGCACATGCCACGACCCGGCCGGGGCGTGCAGGAACGTGCCGGCCGGGTAGTCGCGTGCTCCGTCGTTGAAGGTGCCGGCAACCACGTAGACCTCCTCCGGGCCGGGCTCGTGGACATCGCGGTGCGGCCAGGAGGTGCCCGCCTCCATGTCCAGCACGTTGGCGTGCGCGCCGGCCGGTCCCCGCCACAGGGGACGCAGCCGGATCCCGGGGAACAGCTCACGGACCGGGGATTCGTCGACGGAGACGGAGGTGTAGCCCTCCTGCGCAAGGATCTCGGGGTGCATGCCTGCAACAGTGCCGTGCGTGGGCCGCGGCAGGAGAGAGTCTGAGATGACACCATGGGGTACTTTCCTGCCATGCATCGCGTGGTAGCCCTGGTGCGGCCAGTGCAGTCGACGTTCGAGCTCGGCTGCGCCGTCGAGGTCTTCGGCACGAAGCGGTCAGGGGTACCGCAGCACTACGCATTCGAGATATGCGCGGAGACACCCGGCCCAGTGCCGACCACGGGCGGGTACGCGATATCCGTGGCGCAGGGCCTGTCGGCGCTCGAGGCCGCGGACATCGTGATCATCCCGGGTTGGCTGCCGGTGGAGGAGCCGCTCTCCGATCCCGTACGCCGGGCTCTGCTGCGGGCGCACGCGCGTGGGGCGCGGCTGGTCACGATCTGCTCCGGGGTGTTCGCGCTGGCCCGCACCGGACTGTTGGACGGCCGCTCGGCCACCACGCACTGGGCGCGCGCCGAGCAACTGCGGCGGGAATTCCCCCGGGTGCGCGTGGAGCCGGACAGGCTCTACGTGGATCACGGTGACGTCGCCACCAGCGCCGGTGCGGGCGCAGGGTTCGACCTGTGCCTGCATCTGGTCCGGCACGACCACGGGGCCGCGTACGCCGCCCTGCTCGCGCGGCACATGGTGCTGCCGCCGCATCGCGAGGGCGGCCAGGCGCAGTACGCGCCGCCTCCACCGCCCGGGGATGCGCTGGGCGGCCTGCTCGGATGGGCCGACGAGCGCCTTGAGACACCGTTGTCGGTGGACGTCCTGGCCGCACACCTCGGCGTCTCACCCCGCACCCTGGCCCGACGCTTCGCCGACCAGCTCGGCACGAGTCCGGGTGCATGGTTGCTCTCCCGACGGGTGGCCGCGGCACGCACCCTGCTGGAGGAGACGGACCTGCCAGTCGAGGCGATCGCGGCCCGCGTCGGCCTCAGCTCTGCGGTCAACCTGCGCCGCCGCTTCCGCGCCCAGACAGGCACGACCCCGGGCGCCTACCGGCGAGCGTTCCGGGTCCCATGATTCGCCGGGCAGGCCCTCCGCGCGGAAAGCCGATGGCCCCCGCGGGGCGGGGGCCATCGGGGCGGGAAGCCGGGGGGAGTCGGCTCCCCGAGTCTGTGGGCCGGGTTGGTCGGCCGGTCGTTGGCTGGGTGGATTAGCCGGGTGGGTTAGCCGGGTGGGTTAGCCGGGTGGGTTAGTCCAGGGCGTTGGTCAGGTCGCTCTGCCAGTACGTCACCTGGGCGCTGTTGTCGATGTAGACGGAGCCGCCGGGGAGTTCGAC
This sequence comes from Streptomyces sp. NPDC000941, assembly GCF_053599555.1. NCBI lineage: Bacteria > Bacillati > Actinomycetota > Actinomycetes > Kitasatosporales > Streptomycetaceae > Streptomyces > Streptomyces sp. NPDC000941. The sequence continues at coordinate 32,610 of NZ_JBSFMM010000119.1, read as the reverse complement.
GGACTTGGAGTCGTCTGAGCCCTCGAGGAAGACCTCCAGGGAGGTGACCTTGTAGCCGTTCATGCCCGAGCCGTCGGCAGAGGAGGTACGGATCCCGGCGTACGCGGTCTCGCCGGGGGCGAGGGTGACCACGGCCTGCGGCTTGCTGTCCTCGTACACCGGGGTCGCGGCCTGGGCGTCCTCGCCGAACTTCAGGATCGGGTAGCCGGGCATGTTGCAGTCCACACCCGCGTGGTTGTTCACCTCGAGCACCATGTAGTTCACCGGCCGCTGAACGCTCTTGACGCCGACCGTCAGCTTGTTGATGTCACACGGGCCGATCTCCTGCTCCGAGTTGTCGGAACCCTTCTTCGCACCGCCCGCAACGTCGAGGCGCTGATCGTTGTGCTCGGCCGGGGCCTCGCTCTTGGTGCCGGTGCCCTCGTTGCTGTTGCAGGCGGTGAGAGTGAGAGCGGCAACCGCGGTCAGGCCGGCGGCGGCCAGACGCAGGGTACGGGCTCGGCGGGTGGCGAAGGCGGTGATCGACATGGTGGGTTCCCCCCAGAGGCACTCGGCCGTTTCCGGTGTGTCTTTCTCGGTACGGCTCAAGCCTCTCGCCCCCCGCTGTCGTTCGACTGCCGCACCGCTGCCGCCCGGCTGCCGCGCCGCTAACGCCCCACTAACGCCCCGCGGACTCGCGCTCTACTGCCAGGTCGCGGTGTCGGGGTCGATGCTGTGGGCGCGTGCGCCGGCGTCGATGATGCGGCGGAACCACGCGGCAAGGCCGGCGCGGATGCCGTCGTAGTGGGCGGCAAATCCGGGATCGGCCTCGTACATGCGGCCTAGACAGACCTGCATCTGCCTGGTGAGGGGAAAGTACGAAGCAAAGACTTCGCGGTGCCGCTCGACGAGTTGATTCGCTTCCGGGCTACCAGGTGTGACGCCGGCGTCCATCGCATCCCCGAGGGCGCGGTCGAGGCCGGCAACGGCGTCGGCGATGGTCTGCCATTCCTCCGGGCCGCGGGAGGCTGAGCGTTCGGCATACTGCCGCCATTGCGTCGTGTCTCCGTAACGCTGACGGGCTTGGGCGGGCGAGTCCGGGTTCCACTGGGGGCCGAAGATCGCGGCCTGCTGCTCGGCGGTCAGCAGCAGGCCACGCTCATGGGCGTCGATCATCCGGTCCAGTCCGGCGCTGAGTTGCTGGAGGCGGTCGATCCGTTCGGCAACCTGGGTGCGCTGCGCGCGCAATGCGCCCGGCACGTCCGCGGTCGAGTCGTCCAAGATGGCCCGGATCCTGTCCAGGCCGAGACCGATGTCACGGTAGACGACGATGCGGTGCAGGCGTTGAAGATCACCAGCGGTGTAGAGACGGTATCCGGCAGCCGTGCGCAGCGACGGTCGCGCCAGACCGATCTCGTCCCAGTGGTGCAGCGCGCGGACGGTCACACCCAGACGCGTCGAGACCTGGCCGACGGTCAGGCCATCGGCGTCAGCGGCGTCAGCGGCGTCAGCGGCGTCAGCGGCGTCAGGCATGTTCCTCATTGTCGCCATGGCCATGGCCGTCGCCGTCGCCGTCGCCGTCGCCGTCGCCGTCGCCGTCGCCCGGTGGGATGATCCCGATGGCTGCAAGGTTCCGTGCCTCCTGGCTGGCCGGATCAAAGGGCTTGGCCGCGGTGAAAACGATCCGTGCGTTCTCGGGGGTGATCACCTCCACATCCCGGGTGTTCCAGGGAGTGTCCCGTGGGCCGTCGACCGGGCCGGGAGCGGGCACGGGGCTCATCTCAAACGCGTTGTAGCAGTCGCTCATGCACCCCACCCTCCGGCCTCACGCAGCGTGAGGGTCAAGCCGGACCGCTCTCACCCGCTCAGCCATTGCTCGATCTCAGCGCTGATCTGTGCCTTCAACTCCGCGGGAGCGAAGCTGCCCTCGGCCGAGGCACGGGCCAGGTCGGCCAGTTCGGCGTCGCTGAACCCGAAGATCTCCCGGGCGCGCTGGTACTCCGCCGCCAGCGGCGTCTCCCCGTCGGTGTTCACGGTGACGGTAAGACCGGCCTCGACCAGGCGCGGCAGCGGGTGCTCCGCCAGTGACGGCACCAGGCCGAGCAGGACGTTGGAGGAGGGGCAGACCTCCAGCGGCACACGGCGGCTCCGCAGTTCGGCCACCAGGTCCGGATCCTCCAGTACGCGGATGCCGTGGCCGATCCGCTCCGCATGCCCCACCGCGAGGGCCTCCCGGACGCTGTCCGGGCCGGCCGTCTCCCCGGCGTGGTGGACCAGGTGCAGCCCCGCCTCGCGGGCGGCCTGGAGTACGTCGGCGAAGGGCGCCGCCGGGTAGGACTCGTCTCCCGCGAGGCCGATGGCGACCACCTGCGGGTACCGGGTGGCCAGCTTGAGGCCGTGCCGCAGCCGCTCGACGGGGCGGCGGCGCGAGTGGTCCAGGATGACCCGGGTGTGGATGCCGTACCGTTCCGCGCCGGCGGCCAGTCCCTCCAGCACGGCTTGCAGCGGCATGTCCGGATCGCCGACGCGCTCGCCGTGGGCCGCGGCGGTGAAGGTGACCTCCGCGTAGCGGACGCCCTGGCCCGCCTCGTCCTGGCAGAACTCCTCGGCGATACGGCGGAAGTGCCGATGGTCGCGCAGCAGCGCGCGCACCCCGGCCCGCTGGTCGGCGAACTCCCGGAAACTGGTGAACGGCCGGTCCTGGGCGGGCGGCTCGCCTCCCAGCTCGCGGATCGTTGCAGGGCGGACGGTGCTTTCCAGGTGGGTGTGCAGATGGGCCTTGGGCAACAGGCGTAGATCTCTCACGGCAGGACCCTAAGCAGTCGGGGCCCGCGGCGCCGACATTATTTTCACCGCCGCCGCGGCCGGGCGTCGCCCCGCTCCCGCGGGCCGGCCCCGCGCCGTAAAGTTTCTTCGCAAACCACCCGGGCGACGATAGAAAAGAGCACAGATCAGCGCCGACACCGAACGGAGCATGATTTTGACCTCAACGGAACGCGCCATCGCCGCCACCGAGGCACACAGCGCGCACAACTACCATCCGCTTCCGGTCGTCGTCGCGTCCGCGGAGGGCGCCTGGATGACCGATGTCGAGGGGAGGCGGTACCTCGACATGCTCGCCGGATACTCCGCGCTCAACTTCGGGCACGGCAACCGGCGGCTGATCGACGCCGCGAAGGCCCAGCTGGAGCGGGTCACGCTCACCTCCCGCGCGTTCCATCACGACCGCTTCGCCACCTTCTGCTCACAGCTGGCCGAGCTGTGCGGTATGGAGATGGTGCTGCCCATGAACACGGGGGCGGAGGCGGTGGAGACGGCCGTGAAGACCGCGCGGAAGTGGGGCTACCGGGTCAAGGGGGTCCCGGACGGCCGGGCGAAGATCATCGTGGCGGACAACAACTTCCACGGCCGGACGACCACCATCATCAGCTTCTCCACCGACCCCGAGGCCCGGGAGGACTTCGGTCCGTATACGCCGGGCTTCGAGATCGTGCCGTACGGCGATCTGGCCGCGATGGAGGCGGCCCTGGACGCCGCGGGCGAGGACGCGGTGGCGGTGCTGCTGGAGCCGATCCAGGGCGAGGCGGGGGTGCTGGTGCCGCCGGCCGGCTATCTGGCCGGGGTCAGGGAGCTGACCCGGGCGCGGAATGTGCTGTTCATCGCGGATGAGATCCAGTCCGGCCTGGGGCGTACCGGCAAGACCTTCGCCTGTGAGCACGAGGGCGTCGTCCCGGATGTGTATGTGCTGGGCAAGGCGCTCGGCGGCGGTGTGGTGCCGGTGTCGGCGGTGGTGTCGTCCCATGAGGTGCTCGGCGTGTACCGGCCGGGCGAGCACGGTTCGACCTTCGGCGGCAACCCGCTGGCCTGCGCGGTGGCGCTGGAGGTCATCGCCATCCTGCGGACCGGTGAGTTCCAGCAGCGGGCGGCGGAGCTCGGCGAGCATCTGCACAGCGAACTGGGGCTACTGGTGGACAGCCCGGCGCACCAGCGCGGCGGCGTACGGGCCGTACGCGGGCGGGGGCTGTGGGCGGGGGTGGACATCGACCCCTCGTACGGCACCGGGCGGCAGATCTCGGAGAAGCTGATGGACCGGGGCGTGCTGGTCAAGGACACCCACGGCTCCACGATCCGGCTCGCGCCCCCGCTGGTGATCAGCAAGGAGGACCTGGACTGGGGCCTGGACCAGCTGCGGGCCGTCCTGGCCGGGTGAGCGCCCCCGACTGACCGACTGACTGACCGACCGACCGACTGACCGACTGACCGAACTGACGGAGCTGGCGGAGCTGGCGGAGCTGGCGGAGGGCCGTTGAGCAGCGCTCGGCGGCCCTCCGAAGGATCACCTCTCAGGGACGCGCAGCTCCCAGCCCGTCGATCATCAGGCCGATCGTGAAGTCGAAGCGGTCGTGGACCGTTCCGGCCGTGAGCTCGGCGGCGTAGCGCTTGGTCTGCGGGAACGTATCGGGCAGTGCGGCGAATCGGCCCAGTAGTTCATCGCGGCTGACGACCCAGTCGTCGTCGCCGCGGCTGAGCCGCTTGTTCGCCAGCGAGAGCTCGAGGCTGTAGGCGTTGACGTAGAGCGACAGTGAGTCGATCGCCCAGGCGGCAGCCTGCGGGGCGATGCCCCCGGAGAGCAGGATGGCGAGCATTCCCTCGCTGACGCGCAGCGTGTCCAGATTGGACGGAGCGGCGGCGAAGGCCGCCTGGGAGATTCCCGGGTAGCGCAGATACTGGTCGCGCAGCTGGGTGCAGACGCTGACGATCTGCTGCCGCCAGCCGGCGGGGTCCGGTTCGGGCAGGTCGATCTCGGCGCACAGTCGGCCGAGGAGCAGTTCGTCCAGGTCCTCTTTGTTGACGACGTGGGCGTAGAGCGACGACGGTCCCGTCTCCAGCGCGGTGGCCAGGCGCCGCATGGTCAGGGCTTCGTATCCCTCGTTCTCCACGATGCCGAACGCGGTGCTGATGATGGCGTCGACCGTGATCGGCTTCTTGCGCCCGCCGGACGGGCCACGCCGGGCCGCTGGTGCGCTCGAACCGGTGCCGAGCTGGTGCCGCGCTGCGCGCCGTTCCTGCGGAGTCGGTGACATACGGGCAGTCTAGCGAATCGACGAACAGTGTTCTGCATCACTCCGAACGTTGTTCGCATTGCCCGGAACATCGTTCTGCAGTAGAACAGTGTTCGTGTCTATTGACCAGCGCATATCTCAAGCGCCCATCCCAAGCCCTCTGCCACTGCGCACCGCATGGCTCGTCCTGGCCGTCGTGGTCCTGGCCGACATCATGGATCTGATCGATTCGAGCATCGCCAATCTCGCCGGCCCGTCCATCCGCGCCGATCTCGGCGGCGGCGAGGTGACGGTGCAGTGGGTGCTGAGCGCCTACACCGCGGCCTTCGCCCTCGGCCTGGTCACCTCAGGACGGCTCGGGGACCTGCTCGGGCGCCGACGGCTGTTCCTGCTCGGCATGACCGGCTTCACCCTGGCCTCGCTGGCCTGCGGTCTCGCCCCCAACGCGGTCTTCCTGATCGTCGCCCGCACGCTGCAGGGCCTGTGCGGGTCGGTCATGATCCCGCAGGGTCTTGCCCTGGTGAAGGTCGTGTTCCCGCCCCAGCATCTGCGCAAGGCGCTGACCCCGGTCGGCCCGCTGATGGGCCTGACCATGGTGGCCGGGCCCATCCTGGCCGGCTGGCTGCTCCACCTGGACCTGTTCGGCAGCCAGTGGCGCTCCATCTTCCTGATCAACGTCCCATTCGGCATCGCCGCCGCCGTACTCGGCCGGCGTGTGCTGCCCCGCCACGGCGGCGAGGACCCGGCCGCCCGCCTCGACCTCTCCGGCGTCGGCCTGCTCACCGCCGCCTCGGCCCTGCTCATCATCCCGCTCATCCAGGGACGCGAACTCGGCTGGCCCGCCTGGACGTACGTCATGATGGCCGCCGCGGTCGTTCTGCTCGCGCTGTTCGTCGTCTCCCAACGGCGCAGCGAGCACCCGGTCATCACCCCGTCGCTGTTCCGCAAGCGCAGCTTCGTCGTCGGCCTGGTGATCGTGGCCGGGTTCTACGCATCACTCAGCGCGTTCGTCCTCGTCATCAACCTGCTGCTGCAGCAGGGCATGCACTGGACGCCGCTGCACACCGGCCTCACGCTGATCCCCTGGGCCCTCGGCACCGCCGTCGCCGTCCTGCTCGCGGGCGCCGTGCTCGCCGAGAAGCTGGGACGCGCAAGCCTGCACCTGGGGCTGTCCATCGCTGTCGTCGGCCTGCTGGCCCTGTGGTGGTCCATCGCCCACTGGGGCGCCGACATCACCGTCTGGAAGCTGGCGCCCGCGCTGCTGTTCGCCGGATTCGGCTCCGGGCTGGTGTTCGTCCCGCTGGTCGATTTCATCATCGGCGATGCCACCGCCGAAGAAGTCGGCACCGGCGCGGGCCTGCTCAACGCCGTCCAGCAGTTCGCCGGCGCCATCGGCGTCGCCGCCCTCGGCACGGTGTTCTTCGCCCGGGTCGGACACCCATCCGGCCATTCCTACTTCGCCGCCGCGGAACTGGTCTTCGGCATCGCCGCGGGCCTGAACTTCCTGACGCTGCTGCTGGTGGGCCTGCTGCCCAAGCACGCCCAGCAGGCCCACCAGGCGCAGCACGCCCAGCAGGCGCACGGCTGAGCCTGAACTGTCAGAGGATCACATGCGGCAGAAAGCGCGCGTATTCGTCGGTGACCAGCCCCGCCGACTCGCGGATGCCGAGCCCCGCCGACTCGCCCTCGACGACCCAGGTCCCGAGCACCACCCGGTTTCCGTCGAAGTCGGGCAGCGGCGCCAGCGCCTGGTAGCAACATGCCTCGTCCCGTACGACGGGCTCCGCGCCCGCCCGGTGCACCGTGACGCCCGCGCCCTCTCGGCCCAGCAGCGGCTTGGCGACGTACCCGGTGGTGCGGGCCAGCTCGCGGGGGCCGTCGAGGTAGGCGGGCAGCAGGTTGGGGTGGTCGGGGAACAGCTCCCACAGGACGGCCAGCAGCGCCTTGTTGGACAGCAGCATCTTCCAGGCGGGCTCGATCCACAGGGTGGAGCCGGTGCCGCCGCCGTTGTCGAGCGTGTCCAGGGCATACGGGCCGAACCGGTCGGTGGCCAGCCACTCCCAGGGGTAGAGCTTGAAGCAGGCCCGGATGAAGCGGAACCGCTTGTCGACGAAGCGGCCGGAGAGGCGGTCCCAGCCGATGTCCTCCATCGAGATCGCCTCGGTGCGCAGCCCTGCCTGCTCGGCGGTCTCGCGCAGATACGCGACCGTCATCAGGTCCTCGCCCAGCTCGTCCCCGGCCGTGTGCGCGAAGTACAGCGGCGCGCCCGGCGGCAGCAGCGCCGCCTGCCGCTTCCAGGCGTCGACCAGCCGCTCGTGCAGGGAGTTCCACTGGTCGGCGCCGGGGAAGCAGTCCTCCATCCAGAACCACTGGGCGCTGGCCGCCTCCACCAGCGAGGTGGGCGTATCGGCGTTGTACTCAAGCAGCTTGGCCGGGCCGCCCGGGCCCCCGTCGTAGCGCAGGTCGAACCGCCCGTACACGCTGGGCTGTTCGGACCGGCGGCGCCAGGACTCGGCGACCAGGTCGGCCAGCCGCGGATCGTCGATACCCAGATCGGCGAAGCGGTCCGCCTCGACGATGTGCTCAGCCGCGGCCAGGCACATCCGGTGCAGCTCCTCGACGACCTCTTCGAGCGCCTCGACCTCGGGGAGGGAGAACTCGTAGTAGGCGCTCTCGTCCCAGTACGGGCGCAGCAAGCCGTCGGGGTAGCGGGTCAGCGGATAGATGACGCCCTGTTCCTCGACGGTGGGCTGCCAGTCGGGGCGCGGGGTGAGGGTGTGACGCTTCATGGTCTGGCCTTCACGGTCTGGCGGCCTTCACTGTTTGGCCTTCATGGTCTGGCCTTCACTGTTTGGCCCTCACTGTTCGGCCTTCGCGGTCCCGTCGGCCGGTCAGCCACCGCCGCCGCCGGAGCAGCCGAAGCCGCCGCGGTCCGCGGCCTGGCTCTTGTCGAAGGTGCCGTAGTCGGCCCAGCCGGTGCTGACGTCGGAGTCGTAGTACCAGTCGCCATCGACGGACTTCTTCTTGCCGCGGCTCTTCTTGCCCGCGGTGGACGAGGAGGAGGAGTTGCAGTTGCTGGAGTCGACGACGCGGTAGCCCTTGATCGCGTCGTAGCTGTTCCGGTCCACACAGCGCTTGTCGGGCTCGGAACCGCAGGAGGTGAGCGCGGCCGCGAGCGCGCCCATGCTGCCCAGGACCACCGTGCTCGACCGCAGTTTGCGCCGCCCTGCCCGCTCCATGGTGTCTCCCCCGTGGCCTGTCTTTCGGCCGTGTTCTGATTGGCCGCCAGCCTAAAGGGCATAGTCGCACATTTGAACGGCGGGGCTCATATGGGAAGTGCCCGGCACAGCGCGTCAAGCGCGCCCGAGAAGGCGTGGTCGGGCGGGGTCCCGTAGCCGACCACCAGGGCGTCGCCCAGCACGTCCCCCCGTACGTCCCCCCGCATGTCCCCGCGCATGCCCCCGCGCACGTCGTCATCGTCGTCCGCCGCGTACCGGAAGCGGGTCAGTCCGTCCATCGCCAGGCCCTGCCAGGCCGCGCCCTGGAGCACGGACTGCTCGGTCCCCGGCGGGAGTTCGAGCACCGCGTGCAGCCCCGCCGCGATCCCCCGCACCCGTACCTGCGGGGCGTGCTCGGCCAGCGCCGCGACCAGTTGGTCACGCCGGCGCCGGTAGCGCAGCCGCATACCGCGCACATGGCGGTCGTACGCCCCGGACTCAAGGAACTCGGCGAGCGTCAGCTGGTCGAGACCGCCCGTCGGCCACTCACCCGTCCCCTTGGTCGCCAGCAGCCCGTCCATCAGGTGGCCGGGCACCACCATCCAGGCCAGCCGCAGCACGGGCGCCAGGCTCTTGCTCGAAGTGCCCAGGTAGAGCACGCGCTCGGGGTCGAGCCCCTGGAGCGCCCCGACCGGGTTGCGGTCGTAGCGGAACTCCCCGTCGTAGTCGTCCTCCACCACCAGACCGCCCGTACGGGAGGCCCAGTCGACCACGGCGGCGCGGCGGTCGGGGTGCAGGGACACCCCGGTCGGGAACTGATGCGCCGGGGTGAGCAGTACGGTCCGTACGCCGGTCAGCCCCGCCAGCTCGTCGGTGCGGGCGCCGCGCTCGTCGACCGGCAGCGGTACGGTGCGCAGCCCGGCGCGCCGCACGATGTTCCGGTGGAGGCCCGGTCCGTACGACTCGACGGCCATCTCCCGCTCGCCCGCGGCCCGCAGCACCCTGCTGAGGACGGCCAGGCCCTGTTTGAACCCCGCGCAGATCACGATCCGCTCCGAGTCGGCCCGCACCCCCCGGGCGCGCGCCAGATAGTCGGCGAGCGCGCGGCGCAGCTCGGGGCGCCCGCTCGCATCGCCGTACGCGAAGGCGTCGTGCGGCGCCGCGGTCAGCGCCCGCCGGGCGGCGGAGAGCCAGGCCGCGCGGGGGAAGGACGAGACATCGGGCGAGCCGGGCCGCAGGTCGTACGTGGGGCGGCGGCGCGGTTCGGCGGTCGGCGGGGTGCGCGGGGGCGTGGGCTCGGGCGGTACGACGCGCGCGGCGACGCGGGTCCCCGAGCCCTGCCGGGCGGTGAGCCAGCCCTCGGCGACCAGTTCGCCGTACGCGTCGGCGACGGTGTTACGGGCGATGCCGAGGTCGGCGGCGAGCGAGCGGGAGGAGGGCAGCCGGGTGCCGGGGGCGAGCCGGCCGCCGCGTACGGCGTCGCGCAGGGACCGGATGAGCGCGGCGCCCACCCCGGCCGCGCCACGCTCCGGTAGATCAAGATGCAGATCGGCGCCGAGGCCGGCCTGGGAAGTGGCCCATGAATCCTCCATGGAAATGGACCATACTCCTGGGCTACTGACGTCCTAGCGTGGTAGCCATGACGACGACGACCGACAAGACACCCGAGACGCCCGGGACAGCTCAGAGCGCCCACGACCACGGCCCCCGTATGCGGCTGGCCAATCTGGCCCCCGAGTTCTACAAGGCGATGGTCGGCCTCGACGCGGCCGCCCGTAAGGGCCTCGACCCCGCCCTCGTCGACCTGATCAAGATCCGTGCGTCGCAGATCAACCACTGCGCCTTCTGCGTCCATATGCACACCCGGGACGCGCGCAAGGCGGGCGAGACCGAGGAGCGCATCAACCTTCTCAGCGCCTGGGAGGAGGCGTCGGGCTTCTTCACCGAGAAGGAGCGGGCGGCGCTCGCGCTGACCGAGGCCGTCACCGTGCTGACCGACGGCTTCGTCCCCGATGAGGTGTACCAGCGGGCGGCGGCCCACTTCGAGGAGGCCGAACTGGCCCAGGTCATCGCCGCGATCATCGCCATCAACGCTTGGAATCGCATCGGGGTCAGCACCCGCATGGTGCCGGGCAAGGCATGACCGGCGCGAGCACGACCGGCGCGAGCACGACCGGCGCGAGCACGACCGGCGCGACGACGCTCCGTGCCCTGCACCACGGCCGGGCCCCCGGCGACCCGCTCGTCTTACCCAACCCCTGGGACGCGGCCACCGCCCGCGTCCTGGCCGCGGCGGGCTTCCCCGCGCTCGCCACGCCGAGCGCGGGGATCTCGGCCTCGCTGGGCTACCGGGACGGCGAGGCTCCGGCCGACGAAATGTTCGCCGCCGTCGCCCGGATCGCCCGCGCCGTGGACGTGCCGGTGACGGCGGACATCGAGGACGGCTACGGGCTCGCCCCCGCCGAACTCGTCGATCGGCTGCTGGAGGCCGGCGCCGTGGGGTGCAACCTGGAGGACGGCGACCGGGCGGCGGACGCGCTCAAGGACGCCCGGCGGCAGGCGGACTGGCTCGCCGAGGTCCGCGCGGCGGCGGGCGACAGCCTGGTCATCAACGCCCGCGTCGATGTCTTCGTACGCGGCGAAGGTGCGAGGACAGACCCGGCAGGCCGGGACCGGCTGGTCGAGGACCGGCTGGCCGAGGAGGCCATCGACCGCGGGCAGCGATATGTGGCGGCGGGCGCCGACTGCGTCTACCCGATCTTCGCGCCCCCGCGGCTGCTCCCCCGGCTCGCGGCGGGCATCGGCGCCCCGCTCAACGCGATGGCCAAGCCGGACGGCCCCTCCGTCCGCGAACTCGGCGAATCGGGTGCGACCCGCATCACGTTCGGCCCGGGTCTCTTCCGCCGGGCGCTGGCGGCGGTGGAGGACATCGCCGGACAACTGCGCCCGGCGTAATGCCACATTCCCGACAAGAGAACCCGCCAAAAGAATGCAGCTCTCCTGATTCATCACCGCAAAACTGACCAATAGCGCCCAACCGGATTCCCCCGGTAATAAAGCGGCATACAAAGCCGCTGGACACGTCTGCGGGGCGGGGTTATCGTGCACTCGAAATTCATGAAAAGCAGTACGTAAAACGGGGAGCAACAAAAGAATGAACAACCTTATAGGGGAGCGCGCAGCGGGCGAACGCCGGGGGGCCGGAAGGCGGTTGGCGACCCGTGCGCTGCTGGCCGCGGCGCTTTCCGTCGGCGCGCTGGCGGGCGCCGGGGCGGCACAGGCGGACGAAAATCCGTCGACTCCGACCCCCAGGATTATCGGCGGCCATGACGCCACCGAAAACTACTCGTTCATCGTTTCCCTGCAGAAGGAAAGGAACGGGGACCCCGACGGTCACCGTTGCACGGGCGCGCTGATCCGCAAGGACTGGGTCGTGACCGCGGCGCACTGCGTCACCACAGCGGGCACCGGCTCGGACCCGTACACGGTCATGGACCCGGCGCTGTTCCACGTCCGGGTGGGCTCCAACGACCGGACCACCGGCGGCACCGTCGCGAAGGTCAAGAAGATCGAGGTCGACCCCTCGTACCAGGCGCTCGACGAGCGCTCGGAGGGCTACGACGTGGCGCTCCTCCAGCTCGACACCGCGCTGACCAACAAGACGGTCCCCCTGGCGCCCACGTCGACCAAGGAGGGCACCGCGGTCCGGCAGCTCGGCTGGGGCTACACCGCGACCGCCGACGTCGGCGACGTGACCAAGCTTCCGGTGAAGCTTCAGGAGCTCGACACCAAGGTGATCGACCCGACCACGGAGAAGTGCCGGGTGGACGCCACGGGGGACGACTCGTGGGGCATCCGCGAGGGCGATGTGTGCACGGACAACCCGCAGGACACGTACGGCCCGTGCGGCGGTGACTCCGGTTCGCCGCTGCTGAAGAAGGTCAACGGCCGCTGGCAGCTCGTCGGCGTGGACAGCCGCGGCGTCGGCGAGATCTGCGGGTCGACCCCGGACATCTACACCGACCTGCACTACCACCGCTCCTGGCTGACCAGCGTCATCGGCTGACGAGGCCGACCAGTCTGACGAACGGTCTGAAACGCGGTACAGCCGCACGCCGACACATATCGGCGTGCGGCTGTACCTGTCTCAGGGCAGCCACTTCTTCCAGACGTCCGGGTGCTCCTTGACCCACTTCTCCGCCGCGTCCTCCGCGGAGAGCCCGTCCGAGGCGATCAACTCGGAGACCGCGTTCTGGTCGTCCTCGGTCCAGTGGAACTTCTTCAGGAACTCCGCCGCCTTGCCGCCCTTCCTGGCGAAGTCAGCGTTCAAGTACTTCTGCAGCGGGGTGGTCGGATAGGCGCAGTCGAAGGACTTCGGGTCCTCGGCACCCTTCGCGGCGCATGCGTCCGTGTACTTCGGCAGCTTCACCTCGACCATCGGCACCTGGTTGAACAGCCACTGTGGCGCGTACCAGTAGCTCAGGAACGGCTTCTTCTCCTTGGCGAACTGTTTCATCTGGGTGATCTGCGCCGCCTCCGAACCCGAGAAGACCACCTGGTAGTCCAGGCCCAGATTCTTCACCAGCGCCTTGTCATTGGTGACATACGACGGCGAGCCGTCCAAGAGCTGGCCCTTGCCGCCGCTTTCGGCCGTACGGAACGTCTTGGCGTACTTGTTCAGGTTCCGCCAGTCGGTGACATCGGGGTGCGCGTCGGCGAAGTACTTGGGGACGAACCAGCCGATATGGCCGGTGACACCGAGATCGCCGCCGGGCGCGATCGTCTTCTTGTCCTTGACGTAGCGCTGCTCCTGGTCCGGGTGGCCCCAGTCCTCCAGGATGGCGTCCACCCGCCCCTGGCTGAGCGCGTCCCAGGCGGGGACCTCGTCGACCTGGACGGTGTCGACGCGATAGCCCAGCTCGTGGTCGAGGAGGTATTCGGCGACGGCGACATTGGACTGCGCGCCGACCCAGGACTGGACGGACAGGGTGACGCTCTTGGTGCCGCCGACGTTCGCGTACGGGGAGGACTGCTTGGTCATGTCCGCCGCGCCGCAGCCGGTCGCGGTGAGCAGAGCGGTGACCCCGGTGGCGGCCGTCAGCAGCCGGGTGCGGGTACGAGCGGCCGTCAGCAGCCGGGTGCGGGTACGAGCGGCCGTCAGCAGCCGGGTGCGGATACGACACCGGCTACGGGCAGTCGTCAGCAGCCGGGTGCGGGTACGGCGCCGGGTATGGGTGCTCGGCACGGTCAGGCTCCCTTCTTCGGGCGGCGCGCCGTCGGCTGCGTCACCCGGTCGAGCATCAGGCCCAGGCAGACGATCGCCGCGCCCGCCACCAGGCCGGTCGCCAGATCGCCCTGGGCCAGGCCGAACACCACGTCGTAGCCGAGCGCGCCGGAGCCGACCAGGCCGCCGATGATGACGACGGCGAGCACCAGCACCACGCCCTGGTTGACGGCGAGCAGCAGCGCCGGGCGGGCCAGCGGAAGCTGGACCTGGCGCAACTGCTGGCCGCGGGTGGCGCCGAGCGAGCGGGCCGACTCCAGCGCGGCCGGGTCGACGTTGCGCAGGCCCTGGGTGGTGATGCGGATGACGGCGGGCAGGGCGTAGACGATGGCCGCGGCAGCCGCCGGGGCCCGCCCGACGCCGAACAGCGCGACCACCGGGATCAGATACACGAACTGCGGCATGGTCTGGCAGATGTCCAGTACCGGGCGGAGCAGCCGCTCCAGGCGGGGCGAGCGGGCCGCCGCGATACCGATCGCGAAGCCGAGGACGAGCGTCACGGCGACGGCGGCCAGCACCTGCGACAGGGTGTCCATGGCCGGGTCCCACACGCCGAGTACGCCGATCGCGGCCAGGGCCAGGACGGCGGTCAGCGCGGTGCCCCAGGTGCCGATCAGCCAGGCCAGCGCCGCGACGATCAGCAGCAGTGACCACCACGGGAGGCCCTGGAGCGCGCTGCGCAGCGGGTCGAGGACATGGGTGACGTAGCCGGACGCCCAGTCGGCGGTGCCGCCGACCACCGGCACACCGGAGTAGAGGTGGTCGACCATCCACTCCTTGGCGGTGTTGACGGGGTCGGCGATGGCCAGGGTCCAGCCCTCCGGCCAGGTGGCCGAGCCGGCGGCCCGCCCGGCCAGCGCCACGGCGGCGGTGCCGGCCGCGATCCCCGCCCAGGCGTACCAGCCGCGCAGCCACCGCGGGCCGGTCTCGCGGTCCGTGCCCAGGCGCAGCCCCGCGGCGGCGGTGGTGCGGTCCAGGACGACGGCGAGCAGCACGATCGGGATGCCGGCGGCGAGCGCCTTGCCCACGTCGACGGCCGACAGCGCCTGGTAGACGCGGTCGCCGAGCCCGGCGCCGCCGATGACGGAGGCGATGACGGCCATGGACAGCGCCATCATGATCGTCTGGTTGACGCCGAGCAGCAGCTCCTTACGGGCCAGCGGCAGCCGGGCCGACAGCAGCCGCTGCCGCCCGGTGGCGCCGAGCGAGGCCACGGCCTCCATCACCCCGGTGTCCGCGCCGCGCAGCCCCAGCACGGTCAGCCGGGCCATGGGCGGGGCCGCGTAGATGACGGTGGCCAGCACCGCACCCGGCACGCCGATGCCGAAGACCAGCACGACGGGCAGCAGATACGCGAAGGCGGGCAGCACCTGCATGGTGTCGAGCACCGGCCGCAGCGCTCGGTACGTACGCTCCGAGAGCCCGCCGGCCAGCCCGAGCAGCATCCCGATGGCGACCGATACGGCGACGGCGACGGCCATCAGCGCCAGGGTCTGCATGGTCGGCACCCACATCCCCAGCAGCCCGCACGCCGCGAACGACACGGCGGCCGTCACCGCGACCCGCACCCCGGCGACCCGCCAGGCCAGCAGCGTCGCGGCGGCGGTGACCCCGGCCCAGCCGAGGGCCAGCAGGGTGAGGTAGACGGCGCGGACGGCGACGATGACCGCGTTGCTGATGTGGCCGAAGAAGTAGAGGAAGATCCAGTGGCTGTCGCGGTTGTCGATGATCCAGTCGCTCGTCCTGCCCAGCGGCTCCGACACATCGACGGTCAGCGCGCCCGGCCAGCTGCCGCTGTGCCAGCGGATGGCGGCGAAGGGTACGAGGACGGCGGCGATCAGGGCGAGCAGGGCCAGCTTCCGGACGGCGGGGCGGCGGGCCGCGGCGCGCAGTGCGCCCGGGGGCGCGTCGGTGGACTTCAAGGCGTCGGTGGGGGTGGTGGAAGAGGCGGTGGACGTGGACGTGGAGTGGCTGGTGGTCGCGGCGGTCATGCGCGCCCCCGTATGCCGGGGTGGCAGGTGGCCGCGGCCGTCATGCACGCCCCCCGTACGTCGGGGTGGCAGGTGGCCGCGGCCGTCATGCACGCCCCCCGTACATCGGGGTGCCGTATGCCGAGGTGGCGAGTGCCCGGGATCATGCCGGCGCCCCCTTCACCCGCAGCCCCGCCACCACCGCGAGCAGCCGCTGATGGTCGACCACCCCCAGCAGCCGCGAGCCGTCCATGATCCGGGCCGGGCCGCCGGAGCGGGCGACGGCCTCGATGGCGGTGGCTATGGTCGCGTCGGGCGCGAGCGTGGGGCCGCTGTCCCGCTCGCCGTCCTCGGCGGCGCGCAGCGCGTTGCGCACGGTCAGCACCTGCTCGCGCGGCACATCGCGGACGAAGTCCCGTACGTAGTCGTCGGCCGGGGAGCCGACGATCTCCTCGGGGGTGCCCAGCTGCACGATGCCGCCGTCGCGCATCAGCGCGATGCGGTCGCCGAGCCGCAGGGCCTCGCTCAGATCGTGGGTGATGAAGACCATCGTGCGGCCCTCGTCGTGGTGCAGCCGGATCACCTCCTCCTGCATATCGCGGCGGATCAGCGGGTCGAGCGCGCTGAACGGCTCGTCGAAGAGCAGGACTTCGGGGTCGGCGGCCAGCGCGCGGGCCAGGCCGACGCGCTGCTGCTGACCGCCGGAGAGCTGGCCGGGGCGGCGCCGCTCCAGACCGGTGAGCCCGACCTTGGCGACCATCTCGGTGGCCTTGGCTCGGCGTTCGGCCTTGCCCATGCCCTGGATCTCCAGGCCGTAGGCGACGTTGTCGAGCACGGTGCGGTGCGGCAGAAGACCGAAGTGCTGGAAGACCATGGCGGCCCGGTGCCGGCGCAGCTCGCGCAGCCGCGCCTTGTCCATGGCCAGCACGTCCTCGCCGTCGATGTGGAGGGTGCCGGAGGTGGGCTCGATCAGCCGGGTCAGACAGCGTACGAGGGTGGACTTGCCGGAGCCGGACAGGCCCATGACGACGAAGACCTCGCCCTGCCGCACCTCGAACGACACATCTCGGACGGCCGCCGTGCACCCCGTACGGCGGCGCAGCTCCTCGGCGGGCAGCTCGGCGACGGACGAGCCGGGGACGCGGTCGGCCTTGGGGCCGAAGACCTTCCACAGGCCGTGTACGGAGAACACCGGCGCCCCTGCCGCGGGGGGCGTTGCCTTGGTCCCGGTCTTGGTCTCGGTCGCGCTCATCACGCCTCACCTCCGGTAGTGAGCAGTTCCGCGCATTTCTCGCCGACCATCAGCACCCCGATCATCGGGTTGACGGCGGGCATGGTCGGGAAGACGGACGCGTCGGCGATCCGGATGCCCTTGAGCCCCCGGATCCGCAGGTCCGGGCCGACCACGGCCGATTCGTCGGAGACCGCGCCCATCCGGCAGGTGCCCGCCGGGTGGTAGACGGTGTGCGCGACCTTACGGGCGTACTCGCTGAGCTCCTCGTCCGAGGTGATCTCGGGCCCGGGGCACACCTCGCGCTTGAGCCAGCCCGCCAGCGGCTGGGTCTTCGCGATCTCGCGGGCGATGCGGATGCCGTCGACGAGGGTGCGGCCGTCGTAGTCCTCCTCGTCCGTGAAGTAGCGGAAGTCCAGGGCGGGCTTCTGGTCCGGCTCGGCGCTGGTGAGGTAGAGGCGGCCGCGGCTGCGGGGCTTGGGGATGTTCGGGGTCATCGACACGCCGTGCTCGGGCTTTTCGTAGCCCAGCCGCTCGGGGTTGTCGGTGAACGGGATTTGGTAGAAGTGGAACATCAGGTCCGGGCCCTGTGCACCGGGGTCGCGCCGGACGAACAGGCCCGCGTCCGAATCCATCGCCGAGTTCTCGGGGATCGGGCCCTCCGTCTCCCAGACGATCACCGACTCGGGGTGGTCGAGCAGGTTCTCGCCGACGCCCGGCAGATCGTGCACGACGGGGATGCCGAGCGCTTCCAGATCGCGCCGGGGCCCGATACCGGAGTGCAGCAGCAGCCGCGGGGTGTCCACGGCGCCCGCGCAGACCAGCACCTCGCGCTCCGCCTCGACCAGCAGCTCCGCACCGTCCTTGGTGCGGACCCGGACCCCCGTCGCCCGGCCGGACTCGTCGAGCTCCAGCCGGTACGCCCAGGTCTCCAGCATCAGCTGGAGGTTGGGCCGGTCGAGGAACGGGTGCAGATAGGCGACGGAGGCGGAAGACCGCTTGTTGTTCTCCGAGTGGTAGGCGAGGTCGAAGAAGCCGACGCCCTCGTGGAAGGGCTCCTTGTTGAACCCCTCGACGCGCGGCACGCCGAGCGCCGTCTGGGCGGCGTCGACGAAGTCGCGGGCGATGGCGTTCCGGTCCTTCTCGTCGACCGGCACGATGTTGTTGCGCAGCCGCGCGAAGTACGGGTCCATGGAGGCCGCGTCCCAGCCGTCCGCACCCGCCTTCGCCCACTCGTCCCAGTCGCCCGGCAGCGGCTTGAAGGAGATGAGGGTGTTGTGCGAGGAACAGCCGCCGAGCACCCGGGCCCGGCTGTGCCGGATATACGAATTGCCGCGGGGCTGCTCGGTGGTGGGGTAGTCGTAGTCCAGTTCGCCGCCGAGCAGACCGAGCCAGCGGCGCAGGGTCAGCACCTCGGGCCGGTCGATATCGGACGGCCCGCCCTCGATGACGGCGACACGGATGTCCGGGTCCTCGGTGAGGCGGGAGGCGATCACCGACCCCGCGGTGCCGCCGCCGATGACGACATAGTCGAAACGATCGATTGCGTCAGGTACGGACATGGGGGTTACTCCTCGCGGCCCCGGACCGGGGCCCGGGTGTGGGGCGTACATACATGGGGCGTACGTACGCAGGGGGTGGGGGTGTACGGGGTGTGGGGACGTGCGGCGTGCTCAGGCAGATGGGGAGGGGTTGGCGGGGTGACGGGGT
>NZ_JBSFMM010000119.1:0-14058 GCF_053599555.1 Streptomyces sp. NPDC000941 | reverse complement strand
GTTGCTGGGGTGCTGGGGTGCTGGGGTGCTGGGGTGCTGGGGTGCTGGGGTGCTGGGGTGCTGGGGTGCTGGGGTGCTGGGGTGCTGGGGTGCTGGGGTGCTGGGCGTACGGCTCAGCCGGCGAACCAGCGGACCGGGGCGGGCCGCAGGTTCTCGTAAATGTGCTTGGTCTCGCGGTATTCGGCCAGACCCGAGGGGCCCAGTTCGCGTCCGATACCGGACTTCCCGAAGCCACCCCACTCGGCCTGCGGGAGATACGGGTGGTAGTCGTTGATCCATACGGTGCCGTGGCGCAGCCGCCCCGCGACGCGCCGCGCCCGCGCGGTGTCGCTGGACCAGACGGCGCCCGCGAGCCCGTACTCGGTGTCGTTGGCGAGCGCGATGGCCTCGTCCTCGGTGCGGAAGGACTCGACGGTGAGGATCGGCCCGAAGGTCTCCTCCCGCACCACCCGCATCTCGCGGTTGCACTGGTCGAGGATCGTCGGCAGATAGAAGTAGCCGGTCGCGGGGCGGACGTCGGACGGCTCGGGCTGCGCGCCGCCGCAGCGCAGCAGCGCGCCCTCCTCCAGCGCGGAGGCGACATACGCCTCGACCTTGTCGAGCTGCCGCGCCGATACGAGCGGACCGCACTCCACACCGGGCTCGGTGCCGCGCCCGAGCTTGATCTTCTCGGCCCGGCGGGCGAGTTCGGCGACGAACCGCTCCCGTACGGACTCCTCGATGATCAGCCGGGCCCCGGCGGAGCAGACCTGGCCGCTGTGGATGAAGGCGGCGTTGAGGGCCTGGTCGACGGCGGTGTCAAAGCCCTCGGCGGTGTCGCAGGCGTCGGCGAAGACGACATTGGGGTTCTTGCCGCCGAGTTCCAGCGCGACCTTCTTCACGCCCGGCGCGGCCGCCTGCATCACCTTCGTACCGCTGACCAGGCCGCCGGTGAAGGACACCAGATCCACATCGGGGTGCTCGGCCATCCGGGCGCCCACCGGGTCCCCGGTGCCGGTCACCAGATTGCCGACCCCGGCCGGCAGCCCGGCCTCGACCAGCAGCTCCATCAGATACATCGTCGACAGCGGGGTCAGTTCGCTGGGCTTGACGACAAAAGTGTTGCCCGCGGCGAGCGCCGGGGCGATCTTCCAGCTGGCCTGAAGCAGCGGATAGTTCCAGGGGGCGATCAGCGCGCAGACGCCCACCGGCTCATGCACGACCACGCTGTGCACATCCTGGGTGCCCGCGTCGACCACGCGCCCGGCCGACTCGCCGACGACGACCTGGGCGAAGTAGCGGAAGGCGTTGGTGACGTCGTCGACGTCGACCCGCCCCTCTTCGAGCGTCTTACCGGTGTCACGGCTCTCGAGCAGCGCGATCTTCCCGCGGTCGCGCTGCAGCAGATCGGCGACACGGCGCAGCAGCGCCGCCCGCTCGGCCACGGGCGTATGCGGCCAGGGGCCCGTGTCAAAGGCGCGGCGGGCGGCGGCGACGGCCGCGTCGGTGTCCTCGGCGCCGCCCTCGGATACGACCGCGAGGGTCTTGGCGTCGGCGGGGTCGAGGACCTCCCGCTGCGCGCCGGACGCGGCGGCACGCCACGCCCCGTCCACATGAATGGTCTCGACTGCCGACACGTCTGCTCCGCCTTCCGGTGTTACTGGACTGGCGCCGCCGACCGCGTCGGCAACGCGAAGCCCCTCCCCGAAAGGTGCGGACCTATGCGTGATTGTCATTCGAAAGTGGTCGGGCTCACTTGGTCACAAGCTGTACGCGTTCGCGCACAGATGCTCCTCAGGTGATGAATCGCATCACCTCGGAACGGCAAGGATCAGCTCAGGCGGAAGGAATCGACGGCGGCCCGCTGTATCTCCTGCTGTCCGGCGCGGTCGTCGCCCGGGCCGATGACCAGCACCGCGTACATCGTGCCGTCGGACGCGGTGAAGCGGTGGTCGAGGACCCGCCGGGAGCCGCCGTACTTCTCGCTGTCGTAGGTGTACTCCAGGTCCGCCGGATCCATGGCGCCCTGGCCGGTCCGCTCCAGGGTGATCTGCTCATAGCCGCGCTGGCGGGAGGCTATGCGCTCGGCTTCCTGCGCCGACTCGTACGGCGTCCGCTCCGGGCCGTGCAGCTCGAATATCTGCACCATGGTGGCCTGATCGGACGAGGTGTAGAAGACGCTGGGGTCCTCGACAGTGCGCCGCCAGCCGTCCGGGACGGCGAGGGTGAAGCCCGCCGGGTCGTCCGCCACGCGGAAGCCGTCGGGCGGGGACGCGCCGGACGAGGCCGACGGGGACAGGGACGGGGATTGCGCCGGGGACCCGGACGGGGAGGCCGAGGGCGTGTCGGACGGCATATCGGACGGGGTGCCGTCCGGGGTGCCGGACTCCTCACCGGGGGCCGGAGAAGCGCCGTCGGGCGATACCCCGTCCGTCTCCGACGGCCCGGGCACCGAGCTCTCACCGACCCCGGGGACGGGGCCCGCCCGATACCCGGCCTTGCCATCGCTCCCGAACGCCACCCATCCGGCGAACGCGAGCGCGGCGCACAGCACCACCGCCACGGCGGCCACCCGCAGCCCCCGCCGCGCATCGCCGACCGACGGAGGAGGCGGTGGCGGCGCGCCGTCACCGTCCGCCCACTCCCTCTGTTCCGCGCCTCCGTCGCTCATCCCAGCCCCCCGATTGTTTCGACCCTTGCGCGCGGCTTTCCCTCGCGCGTCTGCTTTGCTCAGCCGCCCAGCAGCGCGCCGACCGCCTGTCCCAGAGCCACGCCGGACGCCAGCATGCCGATGCTCGCGCTCGCGTCCTGCAACACGGCCCGGAGCCGGGCGAGGCGTCCGGGGGCCGCCGCCCCGGTGCGCCGGATCTCGTCCTCGGTCTCGGACAGCTCGTCCGCCAGCGCGCTGACCTCGGGGCTCTCCACAAGCCGCGCAAGATCCGCGCCGAGCTGCCGTATGGCCTCCAGCAGCCGCTCGTACGCGGGGTCGCGCGCCACCGACGACTCCGCCCGCACATTCACGATGTAGTTGTGGTCACCGATGCCGACGGCGCCACCACGGACGGAGCCGATGCGGATATCGCCGTATGCGCGCCCGCCCGCCCCCGCGGGCTCTTCCTCGTTTTCCGCGTCAGCGTCAGCGTTCGTGTCCGCGTCCGTGTTCGTGTTCGTGTCCTCGGCCATGCTCTCCCCCTGAGCCAGGCAGTCAACTCCTCCCAAAATAAGGGAAGCCGAGCCACAGTCATAGAGCACAACAAAAGGGCCACCCTCCGGAGTGAATACCGGAAGATGGCCCTTCGGATATCTACGGCCGTCAGATCAGGCCGAGACCGCGCACGGCCTCGCGCTCCTCCTCGAGCTCCTTCACCGACGCGTCGATGCGGGAGCGCGAGAAGTCGTTGATCTCCAGGCCCTGGACGATCTCGAACTTGCCGTCCTTGGCGGTGACCGGGAAGGACGAGATAAGCCCCTCCGCCACGCCGTACGAGCCGTCGGAGACGACACCGGCGGAGGTCCAGTCCCCGGCCGGGGTGCCGTTGACCCAGGTGTACACGTGGTCGATGGCGGCGTTGGCGGCGGAGGCGGCCGACGAAGCGCCGCGCGCCTCGATGATCGCGGCGCCGCGCTTGGCGACGGTCGGGATGAACGTCTCGGCCAGCCACTGCTCGTCGTTCACGACCTCGGCGGCGTTCTTGCCCGCGACCTCGGCGTGGAAGACGTCCGGGTACTGGGTGGCGGAGTGGTTGCCCCAGATCGTGAGCTTGGCGATCTCCGCGACCGGGACGCCGGTCTTCTTCGAGAGCTGCGAGAGGGCGCGGTTGTGGTCCAGGCGGGTCATCGCGGTGAAGCGCTCGGCCGGTACGTCCGGCGCGGCGGCCTGGGCGATGAGCGCGTTGGTGTTCGCCGGGTTGCCGACGACCAGGACCTTGATGTCGTCCGCGGCGTGGTCGTTGATGGCCTTGCCCTGCGGCTTGAAGATGCCGCCGTTGGCCTCCAGCAGGTCGCCGCGCTCCATGCCCTTCGTCCGCGGCCGGGCGCCGACCAGGAGCGCCACGTTCGCGCCGTTGAAGGCCACGTTCGGGTCGTCGCTGATGTCGATGCCCTGAAGCAGCGGGAAGGCGCAGTCGTCGAGCTCCATCGCGGTGCCCTCGGCGGCCTTCAGGCCCTGGGGGATCTCCAGGAGGTTCAGCTTGACCGGCACGTCCGCGCCGAGCAGCTGGCCGGAGGCGATGCGGAAGAGCAGCGCGTAGCCGATCTGGCCGGCCGCGCCGGTGACGGTGACATTGACGGGAGTGCGGGTCATGGCGGTCTCCTGCGCTGTGTTTTCTGTCGATCTCTTGGTGTCGAGATACCGGCGTCAGGCTATCCGACGGGGACACACGGGGCCCCAGGGGCCACTGTGTAACCGCTCACCGCCGACAGACAAGGCCCGGCAGCCATTCGGCTTCCGGCTGCATTCGGCGCCCGGCAGCATTCGGCGGCGGAAAGCATCGGCGGCCGCCTGCACGAGGAGGGGGGAGTAGCAGGCGGCCGCCACGGTGCCATGCCGCACCCGCGGGGGGATCGGCCTGCGCCTGCCCCGATTCGGCGAGGGCATGCCGCCCGACCCGGATATTTCCTCGAGGTTCCCTTCGGACGACGGCGCCCGGCGGCCCTCACGGCGCGCTGGTGCGCCCCGCGGCCGTCGTGGTGCAGCCGCGCTGTCCGGTGGTGCGGGTGGCGCAGGCCTTGGCCTGGGTGGTGGAGCCGACCGCGATCATCGGGGTGTAGGCGTCGCCGTCGGCGTTGACCTTGCCGTACTCGGTGCGCGGCGGGCCGACCGCGCTCTGGGCGGGCGCGGTCACCTCTAACCGGTCGCCGGGGGCGGCCTTGGTGATCCGGGCCCATGCCGCGCCGCACACCTTGCTGTAGCGCACCTCGACATACGCGCTGTCCACGGTCACGCTCGCGGTCGTCCTGGCGTACGCGCCACCGCACCCCATGGTCTCGGGGTCCTTGCCGGCACACTCCTGGCCGGTGCATTTCACTCCGCTGGGCAGGCGGGGGCCGCTGGTCGTGGTCCGCCCGGGCGTCGGGTCCTTGGCCCGCTCGTCGGCCTGGCCTCCCGGGTTGACCAGGAGGACCACCGCCGCGCCCATGAGCAGCACCCCGACCGCCGTGGCGATGAACAGCGGGACGCGTCGGCGGCGCCTGTCCGGCGACGAAGGCGGGCCCGGCGGATCAGGCGGCTCGGGCGGCTCGGGAAGCAGGGCCGGTGCGACGGAGACGAGCGGAGGGTCCGCCACGGGCGGCTCAGGCGGCACGGCAGCCGCCCTGCGCACCGCCGTCTCGGGGATATAGAGCGGCTCGGCGCCGGGCGGCTCGGCGTGGGGCGGCTCGGCGCTGGGTGGCTCGGTGCGCGGTGTCGCGGGCCTCTGCGGCTCTGGCTCCGTACGGGGTGTCTCGGCCCAAGGCGGCTCGGCCCAAGGCGGCTCGGCCCAAGGCGGCTCGGTACGGGGCGGCTCGGTATAGGCCCACCCCGCTTCGGTCTCCTCCGCCGTACGGCCGTTCCTCGAGTGCGGCAGCGGGCCCGTCTCCCCCAGCGCGGCCCGTGCCTGCGCGACCCTGATCGCCTCCATCGTGACGTCGTGCCGTAACTCGGAACGGCTCCACGCGCGCTCCGCCAGCTCCCACAGGGTGCTCAGATGCTCGACGTCCGTGCCCGTCGCCTCTGCCAGCGCCACGACCGCGCCCTGCGGCGGCAGCAGACGGCCGTTGAGGTAGCGCTCCCACGACGTCTTGCTGTAGCCGGTGCGGTCGGCGACCGCGACGAGGCTCAGCTCGCTGTGCTCGACGAGCCTGCGTAACTGCCCGACGAACTCCCGAACCTGCGGATCGAGCTCGTCCGGCAGCTCCCTCCAACGAGGCATTGCCTCCCCCTGTCCCCCCGTACCCGTGAACTTCCCGTGCCCTGCCCCCGTTTGGGCACCCTCGAGAGTCCCGGATCCGCTACCCAGGGAGATGCCCCGCCCAAGAATGACAGTTCCCCCAGCAGGGGCGCACCGGAGCATTCCGGACCTGGGCGCGCTCCCAATGCGCCCCTACGGGGCTGTTGCGCACCCGAGACGTCGTACCGGAATGGTCACTTCCGGGCCACAGACCCTCGACGTCCATTGATCCAGCAGGGCTTTTAACAGAACCCTTATCCCGACGGCCCGTCCTTCTTCGGGGGAGAGGACGGGCCGTCGCAGTGCACGGGCGCTGAGGGGTCGGGGGAGGCAGAGATCTCATCGTCCTAACGGACGGTGAAGTGCACCACGTCCTCCAGGAACGGGACCTCCAGCCAGGGGTTGGGCTGGGCCATCAGGGACAGCAGCACGATCGCGGACCCCAGCACCCCGTACGTCAGCAGGTCGGTGAACCGGGAGCGCACCGCCAGCATCCCGACATCCGGCAGCGCCCACCGCAGCAGCGCGCCCGCCAGCAGGGACAGCCCCACCAGGACCGTGCCCGCGCGGAACGCGTCCAGGGCCACCACCAGCAGCCCCACGACGACGCCGCCCATCACCACCAGCAGCGGCCACTGGCGCGCGGGCGCCGGGGCGCCACCGGACGCGGCGCGGCCGCCGCCCTCGGGGCGCGCGGTGTCCCGGGTGATCAGGGGGAATCGGCGCGATCTGGCGACAGGGCGCCCCGCCGCGCCACTGTGCGCCGCTGCTCCGTTCTGTGCCGCAGCCCCATTGGAAGCCGGAGTCCCGCTCTGTGCCGCAGCCCCGTTCGGCCCCGCAGCCCCGTTCGGCCCCGCAGCCCCGTTCGGCGCGGTCGCTCCGTTCGGCGCCACCGCGGGGTGCTGTCCGGCCGGCTCGGCGGCCGGCTCACCGGCCTCAGCCGGCATGCCCGGCACCGCTGCCGCCGTCGCTGTCACCCTCGCCCTCACCCTCGCTGTCGGCGGCCTTGGCGGCGCGCTCCGCCGCCTCCACCACGTTGACCAGCAGCTGGGCGCGGGTCATCGGGCCGACGCCGCCGGGGTTCGGGGAGATCCAGCCCGCGACCTCGCTCACGTCGGGGTGCACATCACCGGCGATCTTGCCGTGCTCGTCCCGGCTGACGCCGACGTCGAGCACCGCCGCCCCCGGCTTGACGTCCTCCGCCTTGATCAGGTGCTGCACCCCGGCCGCCGCCACGATGATGTCGGCCTGGCGCAGCAGCCCGGACAGCTCGCGGGTGCCGGTGTGGCACAGCGTGACCGTGGCGTTCTCCGAGCGGCGGGTGAGCAGCAGCCCGATCGACCGGCCGACGGTGATACCGCGGCCGACGACCACCACATGGGCGCCGTTGATCTCCACGCCGTGGTGGCGCAGCAGCTGGATGATGCCGTACGGGGTGCAGGGCAGCGGGCCGGTCTCGTTCAGCACCAGCCGGCCGAGGTTCATCGGGTGCAGCCCGTCGGCGTCCTTGGCCGGGTCGATCAGCTCCAGCACCCGGTTGGTGTCGATGCCCTTGGGGAGCGGCAGCTGCACGATGTAGCCCGTGCAGTCCGGGTCCTCGTTGAGCTCCCGTACGGCCGCCTCGATCTCCTCCTGGGTGGCGGTCTCGGGCAGGTCGCGCCGGATGGAGGCGATGCCGACCTCGGCGCAGTCGCGGTGCTTGCCCGCGACGTACCACTTGCTGCCCGGGTCCTCGCCGACCAGCACGGTTCCGAGGCCGGGGTGGATGCCCTTGGCCTTGAGCGCCTCCACTCGGCTGACGAGATCGGACTTGATCGAGGCTGCGGTTGCCTTGCCATCGAGAATCTGCGCGGTCATGGCTTCATCCTCCCGGATTCGGGGACGTCTGTTCCAATCAGGGCCCGCCCCACCCGGGGTCCGGCGGAATCCGGGCCGTGTATGTCCTGTGTCGTGTGACGTGTGTCGCCTACGGCCAGAGGGCCGCACCCCGCGCGTCGGGGGTGCGGCCCTCGGTCCGTACCACTCAGTGGAAGAAGTGGCGCGTGCCGGTGAAGTACATGGTCACGCCCGCCTTCTGGGCCGCCTCGACGGTCAGCTCGTCGCGGACCGAGCCGCCCGGCTGCACCACGGCCTTGATCCCGGCCTCCGCCAGCACCTCGAAGCCGTCCGGGAAGGGGAAGAAGGCGTCGGAGGCCGCATACGAGCCGCTCGCCCGCTCCTCGCCCGCCCGCTGTACGGCGAGCCGCGCCGAGTCGACGCGGTTGACCTGGCCCATGCCGACGCCGACCGTCGCGCCGTCCTTACCGAGCAGGATCGCGTTGGACTTCACGGCCCGGCAGGCGCGCCAGGCGAAGGCCAGCTCGGCCAGGCCGTCGGCGTCCAGCGCGTCGCCGGTCGCCAGGGTCCAGTTGGCCGGGTCGTCGCCCTCGGCCTGGAAGCGGTCCTTGGCCTGAACGAGCGTGCCGCCCTCGATGGGGCGCTGCTCGACCACGGCCTCGGGCGCATCGGAGCAGCGCAGCACGCGGATGTTCTTCTTGCGGGCCAGCACCTCGACGGCGCCGTCCTCGTACTCAGGGGCGACGATGACCTCGGTGAAGATCTCGGCGACCTGCTCGGCCATGGCGACCGTCACCGGGCGGTTGACGGCGATCACGCCGCCGAACGCCGAGAGCGGGTCACAGGCGTGCGCCTTGCGGTGGGCCTCGGCGACGTCCGCGCCGACCGCGATGCCGCAGGGGTTGGCGTGCTTGATGATCGCGACGCAGGGCCGGTCGTGGTCATAGGCGGCACGGCGGGCGGCCTCGGTGTCGACGTAGTTGTTGTACGACATCTCCTTGCCGTGCAGCTGCTCCGCGTGGGCGAGTCCCTTGCCGCTGCCGTCGCTGTAGAGCGCGGCGGGCTGGTGCGGGTTCTCGCCGTAGCGCAGCACCTGCTTGCGCTCGTAGGTGACGCCGATGAAGTCCGGCCAGGGGCCCTCGTCGGCCGCGTAGCCTTCCGCGAACCAGTTGGCGACCGCCACGTCGTACGCCGCGGTGTGCTGGAACGCCTCGCTCGCCAGCCGCTTGCGCTGCTCGAGGTCGAAGCCGCCCTCGGCGGCGGCCTTCAGCACGTCCGCGTAGCGCTCGGGGTTGACGACCACGGCCACGGACGGGTGGTTCTTGGCGGCCGCGCGGACCATGGAGGGGCCGCCGATGTCGATCTGCTCGACGCACTCGTCGGGCGAGGCGCCCGAGGCGACGGTCTCGCGGAACGGGTAGAGGTTGACGACGACCAGCTCGAAGGGCTCGACGCCCAGCTCGGCGAGCTGTTCGCGGTGCGAGTCGAGCCGCTGGTCGGCGAGGATGCCCGCGTGGACGCGCGGGTGCAGCGTCTTGACGCGGCCGTCCAGGCACTCGGGGAAGCCGGTCAGCTCCTCCACCTTGGTGACCGGAACGCCCGCGGCGGCGATCTTCGCCGCCGTCGAGCCGGTCGAGACGAGCTGGACCCCGGCCGCGTCCAGCCCCCGGGCCAGTTCCTCGAGCCCCGACTTGTCGTAGACGCTGACCAGCGCGCGGCGGATGGGCCGCTTCGTACCTTCGGCGGTCACGGGATCATTACCTTTCGTCCCTCAATGCGGTAGCCGTTGCGGGCCAGACGCCCCACGACCTCGACGAGCAGCGAGCGCTCGACTTCCTTGATCCGCTCATGCAGAGCGGACTCGTCGTCCTCGTCCCGGACCTCGACCACGCCCTGGGCGATGATCGGGCCGGTGTCGACTCCGTCGTCGACGAGATGGACGGTGCAGCCGGTCACCTTCACGCCGTACGCGAGCGCGTCGCGCACGCCGTGGGCACCGGGAAAGCTGGGCAGCAGCGCGGGGTGGGTGTTGACGCACCGGCCGCCGAAGCGGGCCAGGAACTCCTGGCCCAGGATCTTCATGAACCCCGCCGAGACCACGAGGTCCGGCTCGTACGCGGCCGTCGCCTCGGCCAGCGCGCGGTCCCATTCGGCGCGGGTGGCGTGGTCCTTCACCCGGCAGACGAAGGTGGGGATCCCGGCGCGCTCGGCGCGCTCCAGGCCCGCGATACCGGCGCGGTCGGCGCCGACGGCCACGACCTCCGCACCGAAGCCGGAGGCGCCCTCGGCGGCGATCGCGTCGAGGAGCGCCTGCAGATTCGTACCGGAGCCGGATACGAGGACGACGAGGCGGGCGGGGCGCTCGGGGCGGGCGGCGAGGGAGGGCGGGGAGGCCACGGCGGGGATCTTTCTCGCGGGCGATGCGGGCGATGCGGGCGGTGCGGGCGGTGCGCGGGTGGTTCGGGGTTGGTTCGGGGTTGGTGGGCCGCTGGTGCGGGTGCTCAGAGTGCTTGTGTGTGGCGGCGCCACTGCGTTTGTGTGGACATACAAGGTCGCGGAGTCATGAATTCCGGGGAACTCTACGAAGCCGCCGACCGTCAGCAACGATACCGGCACACGAAACGGCCCCCGGGGGACGGGGGCGAGCGCGGGAGGTAGCGTCTGGACTGCGAATCCGACTGACGCCGTGGGAACCACCGTCGCGTCCCACGCAAGGGGAGCCGTACGGCGCAGGCCCTACGGAAGCCTTGCGTGCATCACGACGACACAAGGGGAAGACACCTCCACATGCCGGACCGACGCCGCCGCGCGGCTCACTGCCTCACGCCGACCCCTGCGCGTACCGGGGGGCCGCGATGAGGTACGCCCGCACGTCGCGCACGACGCCGCTGCTGCGTGAGCAGCAGTCCCCGTCCTCCTCCGCCTCGCCCGAGGGCTCGCCCTCCGGGCGCGAGGAGAACAACCCCTTCGCACCGCCGCCGGAGGGACGGCCGGACCAGCCCTGGCAGCCCAGGCACCGGCCCGACACCGCGCCGGGCGGTGAGGGCGGCAGCGGCGGTGGTGGCGACGACGGCCGCGCCGCGCCGGGCGGACCTGGTGAACCCGGCAGCCCGGGCAGCCCGATCGGCACCCCCTGGCCTGCCGCCCCCGGGACCCCCGGCGGCGCCATAGAAAGCGATCAGGGAGGCCAGAGCGGTCAGGGAAGCCAGGGCGGTCAGGGAAGCCAGAGCGGCGAGAGCGGCCAGGGAGACCAGGAGGGTCAGGGCGGCGGCCAAGGCCGCCAGGACGGCCCGCCGCAGCAGCCCCCGGCCTGGGGCAGCCAGTGGAGCAGCCGCCAGCCCGGCCGCCAGAACGGCGGCTTCGGCTCGAACCCGGGCCGGCCGAACGGAACGGGCGGCCAGGGCGGCTCCGGCGGCCCGCGCTGGGACCCGAACGACCCGGCCCAGCGGCGCGCCCGCTACGCCCTGCTCGCGGGCATGTGGGCCTTCTTCTTCGCGCTGTTCAGCCTGCCGGAGATCGCGCTGCTGCTCGGTGCGCTGGCCGTCTACTGGGGCATCAGCTCGCTGCGCGCCAAGCCGCGCAGGCCGGCCCCCACACCGCCCCCGGCCGCCCCGCTGAACGCTCCGCCGCCCACCCCCGGCACCGCCCCGGCCCATCTCCCGGCGCCGGGCACCAGCTCCTCGAAGCCGCAGTCCACGGCGGCGATCAGCGGGCTGGTCACGGGCGGTCTCGCGCTGGCCATCGTCGCGGCGACCTTCACCGTCCAGATCGTCTACAGCGACTACTACTCCTGTGTGGACGACTCCCTCACCCAGACCTCCCGGCACGCCTGCGAGGACCTGCTGCCCAAGCAGCTCCGGCCGCTGCTCAGCACGGAGGACTGAGCGGGACCGAGGGACCCGAACAAGCAGGGGCGGCTGCGACGCGTATACGTCGCAGCCGCCCCTTTCGCGTGCCCCAGCACCCTCCCTGAAGCCCAACCACAACCGTGTCCCGGACACGCCGGTTCGTGCCTTCAAAGGCTCACAGGCCGGCTTCGCCGGCCTGAGCTCCGCCGGCCTGACGGCCGCTGCGGCGCTCCGCGCTGCCTTCCGCAGGATGCGAATCCTCCCGGTCTTGCATGCCCGGGGCTCCTCGCAAGAAGCAGGTGATCTCGTGGTCGGGGCCACGGCCTTCGTACTGCTCGTGCTCGGACAGCGCCGGGCCCTGGGGCGGGGCCCCAGGCCGGTCGGCCTTGGGGCCCGGCGCCGTGTCGTAGTGCGGGAAGAACTGCCGCCACCAGGGCGCGGGCGCCTTGGTGGCGTCCGCGCCACCGTCACCCCCGGTGCCCGGCGCGCTCCGGCCGTCCCGCCCACTCCGGCTGTCCCGCCCACTCCGGCTGTCCCGCCCACTCCGGCGCTCGGCCTCCGATCGCTTCGATCGCGGCGGGGGCGTCGCCGAGGCCGCCCAGGCCCGGGCCTCCGCCTTACGGGCCATCCAGGCCATCAGCGCGGGCACGAACAGCCGCAGCCACCGCAGGAGGACCGCTCCGGGGATCCCCGGCAGGGCGGTCCAGGCCAGTGTCGCCGTGCCCGTATGCCACCAGCTGGGGCCCAGTTCGGCGAGTCCGTGGGTGCCCAGGGCTCCGCCCGAGGCACCGGCGAGCAGCGCCATCACGGCCGTGCAGCCGAGCGAGGCGCCCGCGGCCATCAGGGCGGTCTGGCCCCACCCCCACACCGACACGGCCGGCCGCAGCGCCCGCCGCCCCTCGCCGCCGCCCGCACCCCCGTCCCCGCCCCCGCTCTGAACGGGGTGCACGGCCTGGACCACCTGCACGGCCTGGACACTCTGCACGGCCTGGACACCCTGAACGCTCTGGCCGCCCTCGGCGCCGTCCACCCGCCGTACAGCCGCGACCGCGACGAACCACGCCACCGACGCCCCCGCCGCACACCCCGTCAGCCAGCTCAGCGGGACGCCCCCGCCCTCGGCGGGCAGCGCGGCCAGCAGGGGGAAGTCGGGCAGGTCGGGGTAGCCCGCCACGCCGAGCGGGCCGACGGCGGCGGAGCCGACCGCGAACCCCGGGCCGAGTCCGTACGCCGCGCCCCACACGATCGCGTTCGGCAGCAGCGCCAGGCTGATCAGCAGCACTGCGAAACGGCCGGACCACACGTCGCTGAGCTCCAGGAACGCCAGCTGCACCGCGCCCGCGTGGCTCATCAGCGACACCGCCGTGAGCAGCGTGCCACAGCCGAGCAGCACGACGACCGCGCCCCCGGCGGCCCGCAGCACAGCGCCGCGGAAGGCGGGGGTCCGGTACGCCGGGGGCCGCGGCTCGACGGCCCCGGGGACGGCACCCCGGCGCCCGGCGGCCGAGCGGAGCCGTACGACGGGCACGAGACACACCAGGCGCACCAGACGCACCAGGCGCTTGAGCCGGTGACGGGCCGAGACAAGCCGTACGGCGCGCGGCGCCCGGGCGACCAACCGCGCGCGCAACCAGTCACCCATCCGGCGTAGCCACCGGCGGCACACCTCACGTACGGGGCCGGGCGGCAGCGGTCTGGGAAACCGCCCGTCCGCCGCCCACACCCCCACCGCGACGGCCGCCGCGCCGACCAGCGGCAGATGCAGCAGGGCGCTGAACGGCTCGACGTGCAGCGGCCCCGTCGAGGCGTACACCACGATGGCCACCCCGACCAGCAGATAGCCGCCCGTCACCCATCCGAAGGCGGTACGCGGGTGGAGCGTGGCCTCCTCGGACACCCACAGCCCCGCGCCGCCCGCCGCCCCCGCCGCCTCGTCCGTCTCCTCCGGCATGCCCGTCTCGATCGCATGGCGCCCGGCCCGGTAGAGCAGCCAGCACGGCAGGGCGCTGAGCAGCAGCGGGGTGAGCCCGACGGGCGCGGAGTCCCCCGACAGCGTCTCGGTCCGTACGAGCTCCGCGCCATGCGCGAGCAGCCACAGGTCGGCGGCGATGTGCAGGGCGCCGTCCGGGCTGCTGTCGGGAGACGAGGAGGTGATCCACAGCAGGAGTACGACGACGGCGAGCGCGCCAAGACCTAGCCCCGCGGCGACGACGCCGCCGAGGAACGCCTCTCTCACCTCGGAGGAGGGGCGCCGGAGCGCGGCGCGGCCAGGGGAGGACAACGACGGGCTGCGATCGGTCAATTGGGTCACGCGCCCATGCTGCCAATAACTGCCGTTTCATCCGCACATCAGGCGATTAGTCGCCGTGTCGTAAAGATTGCGCTTATGCGGCTTTCACGGTAGGGGCACGCAGAAGGCAGCCGGAACGGCAAAAGGCGCGGGCCCGCACCACCTCGTGGGTGGTGCG
>NZ_JBSFMM010000118.1:0-35846 GCF_053599555.1 Streptomyces sp. NPDC000941 | reverse complement strand
CCGACACGGCCGTATTGGGCTCGGTGGCGACGCAAACCCACCGCAATGCCTGGCTCACCCGACCACGTGGTCGGGCAGGGGCTCGACACTGCGGGAAGGGGCGGGTCAGGGGAGAACTTCCCTCGGCCACCGCCCGCCATCCGAAAACATTCTCCTCACGGTGTAAGAAATCGCGGTTCTCGACCACTGCCAGGTGAGAGAGCCGAGATGAGGAGACGGTGCGTGACCGACGCCCAACGCTTCCGTGACCTGTACGAGGAGTGCCATCCCCGGGTGCTCGCCTACGCCTCGAGCCTGGTGGGGCGGCAGGTCGGTGAGGACATCACCAGCGAGACCTTCACGGTCGCCTGGCGGCGGATGCGGGACATCCCCACGCCACCGCTGCCGTGGCTGCTCGGCGTGGCCCGCAATCTGACCCGCGAGCTGCGCCGCCGCGACGGCAGACAGTACGCCCTGGCCGCGGAGGAGGCCCAGCGCATCATCGCCTCCGGCCCCCACGTCGGGGATGTTGCCGCGGATGTGACCGAGCGCGAGGCGGCGCTGCAGGCGCTGGCCACGCTGTCCGACGCGGACCGCGAGGTGCTGACGCTGGTCGCCTGGCACGGGCTCGGACCGAGACAGGCGGCGCGCGTCCTCGGCTGTGCCACCGCTACGTTCTCGGTGCGGCTGCACCGGGCCAGGCGGCGGCTGGAGCGGGCTATCGAAGGGGTCGGGGTCGGATTCTCGCGCGACCCTCGCGGCTCTCGCCCCAAAGCGACAGTGAAGGAGCACTGACATGGCACGTAAGCGGCCCGATGTCATGAAGACGCTGGCGGACGCCCGGCCCCCGGAGTTCGACCCGGAGCACCTGGCCGGTTCGGCTGGTTCGGAACGCGCCCGGCATGACCTGATCACCATCCTGAGCAGCGCCCCCGACGCGCCGGAAGCCCGCCGGTCCGCGGGGTCCGCCCGGCCGTTCACCTGGCGGTGGGCGCTGCCCGTCGCCGCGACGGCGGCCGCGGCCGGGGTGCTCGTCGCCACGCTTCCCCAGGGCGGCTCGGGCTCCGAAGGATCCCGCGCCACCGCCCGGCCCACCACGGCCGGCCCCCGGCACACCCCCGAGAACGGCCGCCTCGCGCTGCTGAACGTGGCCAGCCGGCTGGAGAGCAAGGCGGACCAGGGCACGTACTGGCAGACGACCACACGGTCGGGGTGGATCGGCGTCGTCGCCGAGTCCGGGTCGACCTTCGCGGTCGCCACCTCCGAGACACAGCAGTGGTCCTTCGGGGTGCGGCCCGGTACGCAGAGCCTGTGGGTCTCGGGGATCGACGACATCACCGAGCCACGTACCGAGCGCGACGCCGCGCGCTGGCGGGCCGCCGGATCGCCGAAGGACGTCACGCTCGCCGAGTCCGGCTCCCAGCCGGGTGGCAAGCTCGGTCTGCGGATCGAGTCAGGGTCCGAGAAGCGGCCGACGGTGACCCGGATCAACCAGGGTGACAAGATCGCCGCTCTCGGCGCGCGCAATGTGACCTACGCGGATCTGCGGAAACTTCCGGGTGACAGCGGCAAGTTGAAGAAGGCGCTGGCGGAGCTGTACGAGGAGGACCGCGGCAGCGAGATTTCCGGCCGTACCGAGTGGATGTGGCACCAGGCGGCCGGCCTGATCGGCCTCCCGGTCAAACCCGAGGTCCGGGCCGCCGCGTACCGCGTCATCGCGGATCTGCCGGGCATCCGGTCGCTCGGCGAGGTGACCGACCCGCTGGGCCGCAAGGGGGTCGGCTTCGCGCTGCCCGCGACCGAACGGCCCGACTACGGGACCGCGCGGTCGGAGCTGATCGTGAACCCGGCGACCGGCGCGCTGCTGTCCGAGCAGCAGGTGCTGACGAAGCCGAACGCGCAGGCCGCCGAGGCGGGGCTCACCGCGGGCACGGTGGTGAACCACACCGCCACCGTGACGTCGAAGTGGGCGGACCAGCAGCTCAGGACTCCTCAGTGACCGAGCAAAGTCACCTGTAAGAACCGGCGGCCGGCGGCCATTTCCTTCTGAGAGCACCAACCGAGCAGAAGGAGCACCATGGCCAGGAACGCAGGGCTGCGCACAGCGGTAGCGGTGTGCGCGATCGCACTCGGCTCGTTAGGGGCGCAGGCGAACGCCGCCACCGGCACAGCGTCCACCGCCGTGTCCACCACCGCGTCCGATCGGGCGGCCCGCGCCGCCACCCCCTGGCAACTGGCAACGCCGCTGAGCGCGACCGTCTCCACGGAGTTCTGGGACGTCGCCTCGACCGGCGCCAAGGACGCCTGGGCGGTGGGCCGCAAGGCAGACGGCGCCGACGCCGACGGGGGCACTCCCGCGATCAGGCACTGGAACGGCACCGCGTGGACGGATGTCCCCGCCGCCACCACGGGTGGCAAGGCCGCGCGGCTGGAGAAGGTCGCGGCCTCGGCGCCCGGCGACGCCTGGGCGGCCGGCACGCTGGACGACAACATGTCCGCGCCGCTCGTGCTTCAGCACTGGGACGGCAAGAAGTGGAGCAAGGTCGACCACGCGGCCCCCGCGGAGGGGTCGCTGAGCTTCATCGGCGACCTCGCCACGTTCGGTACGAAGTCGGCCTGGCTGACCAGTTTCGACTGGGATCCGAACGGCGACGCCCAGGTCTCCCGTCTGGAGCGCTGGACCGGCTCCGCGTGGCAGAAGGTGGACCTGCCCGCGGCCCCCGGCGGTGGCCAGGCGCAGCCCTGGGACATCACCGGCACCGGCCCGGACGACGTCTGGGTCACCGCCGACGCGGCGACCGGCGAGAGGACCGTACCGCTGCTGTACCACTGGAACGGCAGCGGCTGGACGGTCCGCGAGGTGCCGGTCCCCAGTGAGCACCCGACCGGCTGGGTGGGCAACCACGCCGTGGCCACCGGCCGTAACTCGGTCTATGTCGTCGGGAAGACCAACGACCCGCAGGCGCCCACGGCCACCATGGCCGCCCACTGGACCGGCAGCCGCTGGCAGTCGCTGCCCGCGCTCCCCGTCGACGAGGCGAACGCGGCGGGCGCGGACGGCGCCGGGGGCCTGTGGATCGCCGGCTGGACCCCGGGCGGCGACCCCCACACCGTGATGGCCCGCTGGACCGGTACGGAGTGGTCGACCGAGAAGCTGCCCGCCGACGTCACCGAGCACAGCGAGATGTCCACGGTGTTCGGCATCGCCGCCGTCCCCGGGACGAAGGGCGTGCTCGCCGCGGGGACGGCCGGCTGTGCGAGCGACCCCGTCCAGTGCGGGATCGTGGTCTCACGCAACCTGGGCTGACACCCCGTCGTTCGTACGGGCCGCATACGCCTGGACGGCGACCCCCTCGTCGTCCAGGCACCGCCCCGTCTCCAGGTCGAAGCGCTGCTTCAGCAGCGGCGAGGCGACGAAGGGCCGTGTCCCCAGGGAGCCCAGCAGACCCCGCGAGAGCACATACGCGCCCGTGAACGGATCGCGGTTGTCGATCGCGTACGCCTGGCCCGTCCGGTCCAGGAACACCGCGACCTGCGTCCCGTCCGGCAGCAGCGCCGCCACCCCGCGCCCCGGGATCAGATCGGAGAGGTCGCACACCGCGAACCACCGCTGGTCGACGAGGAGTTCCACGCGGACATCCGTCCGCTCCAGTGCCATGGTCATCGGCTTACAGCCCCTTCGAGAGTTTCGAGAGTGCGGACGGGG
Source organism: Streptomyces sp. NPDC000941 (assembly GCF_053599555.1). NCBI lineage: Bacteria > Bacillati > Actinomycetota > Actinomycetes > Kitasatosporales > Streptomycetaceae > Streptomyces > Streptomyces sp. NPDC000941. Next base: position 32,161 of record NZ_JBSFMM010000118.1, on the reverse strand, counting down.
ATGCTGGGTCCTGACAGGATCGTCAGGTCCGGCTTGACCTGGTCGCGCTCGGGCACGAACTTCACCGTCGGATCCGGCGCGCCCGGCGCGTTGACGAAGGACACAAAGCGCCGCAGCCGCTCCGGATCCTCCAGGGTCTCGGCCCACTCGTCGCGGTAGCCCGCCACATGGTCGGCCATCAGCGCCTCCAGCTCGGCGCACAGCCCCAGCGAGTCGTCGACCACTACATCCCGTACGTGGTCGAGGCCGCCCTCGATCCGCTCCAGCCAGGCGGAGGTGCGCTCCAGGCGGTCCGCGGTGCGGATGTAGAACATCAGGAACCGGTCGATCAGCCGGATCAGCTGCTCGTCGTCGAGGTCCTGGGCGAGCAGATCGGCGTGGCGCGGGTCCGCGCCGCCGTTGCCCCCGACGTACAGGTTCCAGCCGTTCGAGGTGGCGATCACCCCGAAGTCCTTGCCGCGCGCCTCCGCGCACTCACGCGCACACCCGGACACGGCCGACTTCAGCTTGTGCGGGGAGCGCAGCCCCCGGTAGCGCAGCTCCAGGTCGATGGCCATCCGCACCGAGTCCTGCACGCCGTAGCGGCACCAGGTCTGCCCCACGCACGACTTCACGGTGCGCAGCGCCTTGCCGTACGCATGCCCCGACTCGAACCCGGCCTCCACCAGTCGCGCCCAGATCGGCGGCAGCTGGTCCACGCGGGCGCCGAACAGATCGATCCGCTGCCCGCCGGTGATCTTCGTATAGAGCCCGAAGTCCCGCGCCACCTCGCCGATGACGATCAGCTTCTCGGGGGTGATCTCCCCGCCGGGGATGCGCGGCACGATCGAGTACGAGCCGTTGCGCTGGAGGTTGGCGAGGAAGTGGTCGTTGGTGTCCTGGAGCGCCGCCTGCTCACCGTCCAGCACATAGCCGCTGGCGCCCACCGTCGGCGCGAGCGAGGCGATGATCGACGCCACGGTCGGCTTGCAGATCTCGCAGCCGTTGCCGCTGCGCGCCTCGTCGCGGCCGTGGCTGTCCAGCAGCGCGGCGTACGAGGTGATGCGCAGCGTCCGGACGATCTCGTACAGCTCGGCCCGGGTGTAGGAGAAGCAGCCGCACAGCCCCTTGTCGACGCTGACGCCGCTCGCTTCGAGTTCGTCGTTGACCAGGGTGGTCAGCGTCTTGAGGCAGCTGCCGCAGCCGGTGCCCGCCTTGGTGCACTTCTTCACCTCGGGGACCGTGGCGCACTGGTGGTCGGTGACCGCCGAACGGATGCTGCCCTTGGTGACGTTGTGGCAGTTGCAGATCACCGCCTCGTCCGGCAGCGCGGACGGGCCGATCGCCGCCGGCGCCCCAAGACCGGCCGGCAGCACCAACTGCTCGGGCGCGACCGGCGGCACGCTGCCGGTCAGCGGGCGCAGCATGCCGTACGACTCGGCGTCGCCGACCAGCACCCCGCCGAGCAGCGCGCCGTCCGCGCCGATCACCAGCTTCTTGTAGACGCCCGCGCGGGAGTCGGCGTACACCACGTCCAGACAGCCCTCGGCTGTGCCGTGCGCATCGCCGAAGGAGGCCACGTCCACGCCGAGCAGCTTCAGCTTGGTGGAGGTGTCGGCGCCCGTGAAGCCACTCTCCTCGCCGCTCGCCTCCGCGATCTCGTCCGCGGCCACCAGCGCCATCTCGTACCCCGGCGCCACCAGCCCGTACACCCGGCCGTCCGCGGCCAGCGCGCACTCGCCGATCGCGAACACCGCCGGATCGCTCGTACGGCACCGCTCGTCCACCGCGATCCCGCCGCGCTCGCCGACCGTCAGCCCGCAGTCGCGCGCCAGCTGGTCGCGGGGGCGTACGCCCGCCGAGAAGATGACGAGATCGGTGTCGATGGACGACCCGTCGGAGAGGGCCATGGCGGTGACCGCGCCGTCCGCGTTCGCTGTGATCTCCTTGCCGCCGACGCCCGTGTGCACGGCCAGGCCCATGTCCTCCACGGTCCGCCGCAGCGCGGCGCCGCCGCCCTCGTCCACCTGGATCGCCATCAGCCGCGGATTGAACTCCACGATGTGCGTGGTCAGCCCGAGCCCCTTGAGCGCGCCCGCCGCCTCCAGGCCCAGCAGCCCGCCGCCGACCACGGTGCCGGACGAGCAGTTCTTGGCGTACTCCTCGATCTCCAGCAGGTCGTCAATGGTGCGGTAGACGAAGCACCCCCGGCTGTCCTTGCCCGGCACCGGCGGCACGAAGGGGTACGAGCCGGTGGCCAGCACCAGCGAGTCGTACGCCACGGTCAGGCCCGAACGCGCGGTGACCGTGCGCGCGGCGCGGTCGATGTGCTCGGCCGGGTCGCCCAGGTGCAGCTCGATACCGTGCCGGGCCATGAAGCCGTCCTCCACGAGGGACAGGTCCTCGGCGGTCCGGCCGGAGAAGTACGAGGTCAGCTGGACGCGGTCATAGGCCGGCCGCGGCTCCTCGCACAACACGACGACCCGGGCGCGCTCGGTCACGCCCCGCTCGACGAGCCCTTCCAGGAAGCGCTGGCCGACCATGCCGTGCCCGACGAGCACGATGGTGGGGGCGGCGGTGGGGGCAGAGTTGGGTGCGCTCATCGTCAGGAGCCTCCATCGTTGGTCAGCAGGTGCAGCAAGGGGGCGGAGGGGAGCGGTTCGTCACCCTCCCAAGTGCGGGCGAGCGCGCCGACGCTGCCGAGATCGCCGAGCAGAATCCCCCCGACGAGCCGATCCCCACGGACCACGACCTTCCGGTACGCGTTCCGCGTGGCGTCGGCCAGATGCACGACGTCGTCGCCGGGGGCGGGGGTGGTCTCGCCGAACGCGGCGAGATCGAGCGGGCTGGCGGCGGCCGTAGACGCGGCGGCGAGCGTCAGCCGGGTCAGGGTGCGGCTTCCCGTGTACCGGGGGCCGGTTTCGTCGCCGTGTGCGGCCCGGTGGTCGGGTTGTGCCCACCCGTCCCGCCCTGCGGCACGATTGCCCACAACGTGTGCCAAAGTGTCGGCCTGGTCCTGGGCCGGGCCGGCCAGGCCGTAGAGGACGCCGGCGTGCTCCGCGCAGTCGCCGATCGCGAAGATCCGGGGGTCGCTCGTGCGCAGCTCGTCGTCGACGACGATGCCGCGTGCCACGGCGAGGCCGGCCGCGTGGGCCAGGCCGACGCGGGGGCGGGCGCCGCAGGCGAGGATGACCAGGTCGGCTTCGAGGGCGTACCCGTCCGCCAGTTCCACGGCGCTCACGGCGCGAACGGCGCGCCCGCCGCCGGAAGCGGACACGGACCGCGTGCGCAGCCCCCGTACGCGGCACTCCGTATGGACCTCCACGCCCAGCGCCGCCACATGCCGCCGCAGCATCGCGGCCGCGCCCGTGTCCAGCTGCCGTTCCATGAGGTGTTCGCCCTGGTGGGCGAGGACGACCTGGGCGCCGCGCTGGGCCAGGGCCCGTGCCGCGGAGACGCCGAGCAGGCCGCCGCCGATGACGACGGCGCGGACGCCGGGGCGGATGGCCGCGGCGAGGGCCAGGCAGTCGTCCATGGTGCGGAAGGCGTGGACGCCGTCCGGCAGGTCGTGGCCGTGGGGTTCGAAGAGCCCGCGCAGCGGGGGCAGCACCGGGTTGGAGCCGGTGGCCAGCACCAGCGCGTCGTACGGGACGCGGCGCCCGTCGTCGCATACGACCTCGCCCGGGTCCCGGTCGAGCCGGACCACGCGTACGCCGCTCAGCCGACGGCCGACGGCAAGGTCCGGGAGGGCGATGACATCGGGGGCGTACCGCCCGGCGAGGACTTCGGCGAGCAGCACACGGTTGTACGCCGGGTGCGGCTCCTCGCCGATGATCGTCACCTCGGCAAAGCCATCGGCGGCCGTCGCGGCGAGCTGCTGCGCCAGCCGTGTCCCGGCCATGCCGCCGCCGACGATCACCACCCGCCGGCCGCTGCCCGGCTCCGGCTCCCTGTACGACCTCATGCCAGGAAGCGTGCGGGGTGCCTGTTACCCGGCCGCATCACCGCCGTTTCCCTGAAGCAACGCTGCCCTCAGCGCGCCCCGTCAGCCGCTGTGAGCCGCGGGCCGTAGCCGTACGGGCAGCTCCTGCGGGCTGTTTCCGACGAAGCTGGGGTGCGGGACGAGCGCGTCGTCGGGGACGGCCAGGTCAAGGCCGGGGAAGCGGGTGAACAGCGCGTCGAGGGCGATCGTGGCCTCCATACGGGCCAGCGGCGCGCCGAGGCAGTAGTGCGCGCCGTGGCCGAAGGACAGATGGCGGGCGGCGTCGGGGCGGGTGTGGCGGGTGATGTCGAAGCGGTCGGCGTCCGCGCCGTGGGCGCGCGGGTCGCGCCCGGCGGAGGTGTACGAGACGAGGACGGGGGCGCCCTGGGGGATCACCGTGTCGCCGACGGCCAGGTCGCGGGTCGGGTAGCGGAAGGGGAAGAGGCTGACGGGGCTGTCGTAGCGCAGGGTCTCCTCGACCACATCGCCCCAGGACGCCTCGCCGACGCCGGAGCGCACCAGCTCAAGCTGGTCGCGGTGGGCGCACAGCGCCCGCACGGCGTTGGTGATCAGATTGAGCGTGGTCTCGTGCCCGGCGATGATCATCAGCAGCAGCGTGCCGATGAGCTCTTCCTCGCTGAGCCGGTCGCCGTCTTCCTCACGCGCCGCGATCAGCGCACTGGTCAGGTCGTCGCCCGGCGAGCGCAGCCGCGCGGCGGCCACCTGGCCCAGGATGGCGATCATCTCGCGGTTGGCGGCCAGCGCCCGCTCGGGGGCGGTGCGGGTGCCGACGATGTCGTTGGACAGGGCGTGCAGCCGGTCCTGGTGCTCGGGGTCGACGCCGAGCAGTCGGCAGATCACGCCCATGGGCAGCGGCAGCGCGAAGTGGCGGCGCAGGTCGACCACGCCGTCGGGGGCCTCGGCGGCGGCCTCGGCCAGCCGGTCCACGAGGGCGGCGGTCAGCTCCTCGACGGCGGGGCGCAGCGCCTCCACCCGGCGCGGGGTGAACGCCCGGGTGACCAGGGAGCGCAGCCGCTTGTGGTCGGCGCCGTCGGCGGTGGTCATGCCCCGTACGGTGGCGAAGGTCGCAAGCGGCCAGCCGGGCGGGATCTCACCGTCTCGTAACGCGGTGAAGTGGCGGGCGTCCTTGGCGACTTGGGGGTGGGTGGTGAAGCCCTTGAGCTCTTCGTGGCGGGTGATGGCGTAGGCCGTGACATCGCCGGGCAGCAGGACCGGGACTGCGGCCGCGCGCTCCCGCAGCCGTGCGTTGACCGCGTGCTGGCCGACCCCGGTGGGGTCCAGCCGATGCGGGGCGGGGGCGGCGTGCGGCACGGGGCATTGGCCGTCGGTCACATCAGCCGAGTCAGCCGCATGAGTCGCGCCAGCCGAGTCAGCCGCATCAGCCGAGTCAGCCGAGTCAGCCGCATGAGTCGCGTCAGCCGCATCGGTCATCGTAAGTCTCCTGAGTCTGCCGGGTGGGTGGCCGCCGCCGCGTCCGCCGCGAGCTGCGGGGCGGTGAACCGCACCGGCAGCCCGGCCAGGTTCTTCGACCAGGGCGAGGTGATCCAGGCCAACTGGTCTTCCGACACGGCGAGTTCGAGGTCGGGCAGCCGGTGCCGGAGGGTGTCCACGGCGGTCCGGGTGATCAGCCGTGCCGGGTCCCGTGCCGGGCAGGTGTGCGGGCCGGCGCCGAAGGCGAGGTGGGAGCGGTTGCCGATGACCGGACGGCCGTCCTCGGGCAGTACCTCGGGGTCGGCGTTCGCCCCCGCCAGGCCCAGGATGAGCATGTCCCCGGCGCGGATGTGCTGTCCGCCGAAGCGCAGATCGCGGGTGGCGTAGCGGCCGGGGAAGTTGGCGGTGGGCGGATGGCGCCACAGCACCAGGTCCAGCGCGTCGTCGACCGTGAGGTGGCCGCGGGCCAGCGAGGAGCGGAAGCCCGGGTCGGTGAGGAGGATCCGTACGGTGTCGGCGATCCAGTTCACGGTCGTCTGGTTACCCGCCACGATGATCACTACGAGGTTGTGCAGCACTTCCTGGTCGCTGAGGCCGACCGGGTGCTCCAGCAGCCAGGAGGTCAGATCCGCGCCCGGCTGCCGCTTCTTCTGCTCGATCAGCTCGAGCAGAATGCCGCCCATGCGCCGGTTGGCGCCGGTGGCGGCGGCGGTGGGATTGACGATGGCGGCGATCGCCTCGACCAGCCGCGGCCCGCGCTCCTCGTCGAGGCCCAGGATCTGGGTGACGACCTGCAGCGGGAGCAGCCGCGCGTACTGCGGCACCAGATCCGCCTTGTGCCGGTCCGCGAACCCGGCGATCAGCCGCTCGGCGGCGGACCGCACCGTACGGATCAGCTCGTGCCCGTCGAGCCGGCCCAGCGCCTCGGCGACCGCCGAGCGCATCCGGCGGTGCTGCTGACCGTCGGCGAACAGCAGCGCCGGGCGCCAGCCGACCAGCGGGATCAACGGCGAGTCGGGGGGCACGCGGCCGTCGCGCAGCGGGGTCCAGCGCCTGGGGTCGTGCGAGAAGTACTGCTCGTCGCGGGTCAGATGAAGCAGCTCGCGATGGCCGAGCACCAGCCATGCCTCGATGCCGGGCGCGATGGCTACGGGCACGACCGGGCCGTGGTCGCGGCGCATCCGCTCGTACAGCGCGGGCATGTCGCCGTCCATCCCCGGCCCGTACAGCGGTACCGGGGCCGGCAGCGCGCCATCGGCCCAACCGGCCGTCACGACGCCTCCGTGATGGTCTCTATGAGGTGGGAGACCAGCGAGATCAGCGCTTGGACCGAGGACTTGTGCTCCCGGGCGTCGCAGATGACCAGCGGGGTGTGGGGGAGCAGATCGAGCGCGGAGCGCAGATCGTCCTCGCTGTGCAGCACGCTGTCGGGGAACGCGTTGACCGCGACGGAGAACGGGACGTCCAGGTCCTCCAGATGCCCGATGGCGTCGAAGGAGGCCTCCAGATCGCGGGTGTCGACGAGTGCGAGCGCGCCCAGGGCGCCGCGCGCCAGGTCTTTCCACGCGGGTAGAAAACGCTGCTGACCCGGCGTGCCGAACAGATAGAGCACCAACTCGCCGCCGAGCGTGATCCGGCCGAAGTCCAGGGCCACCGTGGTCGTGATCTTGGACGGCCGTACGGCGGTGTCGAGGCGGGCGCCCGCCTGGGTCATGGTCGCCTCGGTGGACAGCGGCTTGATCTCCGAGACGGTGCCGATCAGCGTGGTCTTGCCGACGCCCATGGGGCCGACGACCAGGATCTTGGCCGCGCCGGACACGCTGGACTGCACGTACATGACGGGTGTGCCGGCCAGATCGTCGGCGTCGTCCGCGTCGGCCGAGTCGTCCGCGTCGTTCATATCGGCCATCTTGTCCCCGTCACCCTCGTCGTCTTCGTTGTCCGCGCCGCCGTCCACGTCGCCGTCCACGCCGTGCACACCGTCCCTGTCATCGGCGCCCTCCGCACCGCCTGTTCCGCCCGCGCTGCCCGCGCCGCCTGTTCCGCCCGCGCTGCCCGCGCCGCCTGTTCCGCCCGTGCCGTCCGCGTCGCCCGATCCGTCTGCTGCACAGTCCGAGCCGTCCGTGCCGCCTGCTCCGTCCGAGATCTCAGAGCTTGCTCTCAAGCCCATCGAGCACCTTCCTCAGCAAGTCCCTGTCGGCACGCTTGGCGGTCCGGACGGGCGGGCGGGCCACGATATGACCCCAGTCGATGAGATCTGCCAGCAGCACCTGCACCACGGCCGGTGGCTGGCCGAGGTGCGCGGCCACCTCCGCCACCGACAGCAGACCCTGACAGAAGTCGACGATCCGCCGGTACTCCGGCTGGAGATCCGGGGGCGGCGCGCTTCCCGAGGCCATGACGAGCGTCTCCCACGGCAGCTCGTCCCGTGAGGAACCCGCGCGGCCACGTGTGATCACGTACGGCCGCACAGCCGGGGTTGTTCGTTCCTCGCGGGGCTCGTTCATGGCGTCGAGGTCATCGACTCCCGGGGACGGCTGCTCAGATGGGCGCCTATTTTCGCCACGAGTAACTGCATCTGCTGGGCCACCAGACCGACATCCGCTTCCATGTCGGTGGCCACGCCCAGAGACGCCCCCTGGCCGGCCGAGGTGAACAGCACGAACCCCTTGTCGGACTCGACCATGAGCTGCCGCACCCCCGCGTCGTCGCCGAATAACAGAGCCGCCGTGGACTGCCCGGTCACCGTGAGCGCCGCGCAGGCGGCGGCCAGCGACTCGGCCTCCGCCACGTCCAGTTGGGGCACATCCCCTGTCAGCCCCTCGGCGGAGCCGTGCCCCATGCGCAGACCGTCCTCCGAGACGACGACGGCATGCCGCACGCCCGGGATCTGCGTCAGCGGACGCAGCATCCATCCAACGTCCGGCAGCCTGGATATGGTTCCGGCCACTACCGGCCTCCTTCTCGATCTGCTCGGTCCTGTTGGTCGGCCTCCGCCACCTCCGCGCGCCCGCGACGGGTGCCGGAGACGATGCTGGCGATGGACGCGCGGGCGGCCTCGGGGGTCCACGGGTCGCAGGTGGGCATGGCGGAACCGGGGCCGGAACCGAGGCCGGAACCGGGGCTGAGGTCCGGCGCCTTGCCGTCGGGCGTCTTCTGGTTCGTACGGCGGCGGTTGCGCCGCTGCGGCAGCCCGGCCCCGGCCCCTGAGTCGGCCCCGGCTCCGGAATCGGTCCCGGAATCGGCCCCGGAGTCGGCCCCGATGGGCGCGGGTGCGGCTGGGGCGGTCACGGGCTCGATGACGACCGGCTCCGTGTCCACGACCGGCTCGGCGCCCCCGCCGAGCAGCCGGTGCGGTACGAAGACCACCACCCGCGTCCCGCCGTACGCCGAGGCGGCCGACAGCTCCACGCTGAAGCCCAGCTCCCGCGACCACCGCCCGACACATGCGAGCCCCAGCCGCGGCACCGCCCCCAGCTCGGCCAGGTCAAGGCCGTCCCGGAGCTGCGCGACGGCCTGCTCCAGCACATCGGGCGGCATACCGAGCCCCGCGTCGTCGATCTCGACGACCGCGCCCGCGGCCACCTCCCGGATGGAGACCGCGACCTGGGTGCGGGAGGGGGAGAACACCGTGGCGTTCTCCAGCAGTTCGGCGATCGCGTGCATCAGACCCTCGACCGCGGGCGCCACCACGTACAGCGTCTGGCCGCCGTGCACATCGACCCGCCCGAACTCCACGATCCGTGACTGCGCGCCGCGCACACAGTCGAAGAGCGTCACCGGCCGGGTCTCGCGCCGCGCGGGCCAGATCCCGCACATCACCATCAGGGTCTGCGCCTTGCGGGTCATCTGGGCCGCGGCGTGGTCGGCCTTCATCACCTCGGCCATCAACGCCGCCTCGCTGATGCGCTGTTCCAGGCCGTCGAGCACCTGCTGCTGCACCACCGCCATGGCGTGCATATTCCTGGCCACGGACTCGAACGACGCCTGGACGGAGTCGCGCAGATTCCGCTCCCGGCGGGCCGCCTCGTCCAGCTCGGCCCGTACGGCGGACAGCCGGGCCACCTCCTCGCCGCGCTCGGCCGCGACGGCCCGTTCCCGCTCGGCTTCGGCCCGCGCCTCAGCGGCGGCCGCCCGCTCCCGCTCGGCCGTCGTACGCGCCTCGGCGAGCGCCGTACGCAGCCTGGCGACCCATAACGAGCCCAGCAGCAGCGTCAGCACCAGCACAGCGGATGCGACGGCGATGACTCCCGCCGTCTCCGACAACACGTTCGTATACCTCCACCCGCGATGCGGCCAAGAACGGGCAGATACTACTGACCAACCGATCAGTCTGGTCCGGTAGTTGTCAAAGTCTCATCTCACAACGGCAGCCACAGGCAGCCGCAGCAGCACCCGGGCCCCTCCCCGAGGGCTGGTGTGGAGGGTCAGGGTCCCGCCGTGGGCGTGCGCGATGTCCTTGGCGATCGCGAGGCCGAGGCCGGTGCCGCCGTCCTGCCGGGCGCGGGCGTCGTCCAGCCGGGTGAAGCGCTCGAAGACGCGCTCGCGGTCGGATTCGGGGATGCCGGGGCCGTCGTCGTCCACGGAGAGCTCGACCATGCCGTCGCGGACCGCGACACCGACCGAGACGGTCGTGCGGGCGTGTCTGCGGGCGTTGTCGGTGAGGTTGGTGAGCAGCCGGGAGAGCTGTACGCGGCTGCCGTGCACGACGAGGGCGGTGGCGGTGGCTGCGGCGGTGGCTGCGGACTGGGCGTCCCCGTCGGAGGCGTCCCCGGCGGTCGCGCCTCCGGCGGAGGCGTCCGCGTACTCCAACACCGTGCCGGGGTGCCGCCGCACCTCCTCGGCCGCCAGCGCCGCGAGGTCCACCGGGGCCGGGGGAGGCGCCTCCTGCGCGTCGAGCCTGGCGAGCAGCAGCAGATCGGAGGCGACGGCCTGGAGGCGTTCGGTGTCCTGGAGGGCCTTGTGCACGGCGGTCGGCCAGTCCGTCCGCGAGGGGCGGGCCAGGGCGAGTTCGAGCTGGGCCCGTACGGCCGCGATGGGGCTGCGCAGCTCGTGGGAGGCGTCCGCGACGAACTGGCGCTGCCGGGTCATGGCCTGATGCAGCCGGTCCAGCGTGGCGTTCATCGTCCGCGCCAGCCGGGAGACCTCGTCGCGCGCCTTGGGCACCGGGACCCGGCGGTGCAGAGCGCGCTCGGTGATCTCGGTGAACTCCTCCCGTATGGCGGCCACCGGGCGCAGCGCGCGGCCGACCAGCAGCCAGGTGAGGGCGGCCACGAACAGCACGAGCCCGGCCGCCGCGGGGGCGACCTGGCGCAACAGCAGCCGGGTGGCGTTGTCGACGGCGGTGGTCGAGGGGGCGACATTCACGCTGTACGCCTTGTGGGCCCCCGTGGTGAGGAAGACGGGCGCGCTGCTGACCACCTTGCTGTCCAGCTGAGCTTCCCCCGGACGTGCGGAGCTGATCACCCGTCCCGCGGCCTTGATGGTCACCGGTTGGGGCGTGACGACCAGCGCCTTGTCCGCCAGCCTCGTCTTCCCGGACGTCGCCAGTTGGTCCGCGACGCTGACGGCGGCCTGCTTGGCGTCCGTCTTCGCGCTGTCCCGAAGGTTCTGCTGCAGGACCAGGACCAGGGCCAGCATGCACAGCGCTATGGCGAGGGCGACGGTGCCGACGGCGGCCGCCGTGGCCTTGGCGCGGACACTCATCCCGGTCAGCAGGCTCATGGATCTCATCCCGCCGTCACCCCCCGTCGCGGGCCAGCAGATATCCCGCGCCCCGTATCGTGCGGATCGCCTGCTTGCCGTACGGCACGTCGATCTTCCGGCGCAGGGTTCTGATGTAGACCTCGACGAGATTGGCCCCGCCCTCGTAGGCGGTGTCCCACACCGTGTGCACGATCTCGGTCTTGGAGACCACCTGTCCGGCGCGGCGGGCCAGGCACTCCAGTACGGCGAACTCCTTGGCCGTCAGCGTGACGCTGTCCTTCCCCCGGCTGCAGGCCAGGGCCGCCGGCTCCAGCCGCAGATCACCCAGCTCCAGCACTTCGGGCCGGTCCAGGCTGCCGCGCCGCACCAGGGCCCGCACCCGCGCGATCAGGACGACGTAGGAGAATGGCTTGGTGAGGTAGTCGTCCGCGCCGACGTCGAGTCCGTCGGCCTCGTCGTACTCGCCATCCTTGGCGGTCAGCATCAGGATCGGCGTCCAGACGCCGGCCTCCCGCAGCCGGGAGCAGACCTGATAGCCCGACAGCCCGGGCAGCATCACATCCAGCACGATCGCCGCGTACTCGGTGGACTGGGCCAGCGCCAGACCGCTGCGCCCGTCACCGGCCGTCTCGACGGTGAAACCCTCCTGCTCCAGACCTTCCTTGAGGAGTTCGCGGAGCCGGGCGTCGTCTTCCACCACGAGAATGCGCACGGGAGCAGCATGGCACGCACAAGCTGAGTCCCCGCTGAAGAGCTTTCAGCGAGGACTCAGCGTCGGTACGCCACGGTGGACGCACCGACGGACCGGGAGTCCGCCGGGTTCATATCCCCTGCGTAACCTGCGTAAGGAGACACTTGTGACTCGCTTCAGCTCCATCGCCACCAAGCGCCGAGGCGCCATGCTCGCCGCGGCGGTCGGCGTCCTGACGCTGGGGGCCACGGCCTCCGCCTCGGCCGCCGGCCCGTCGCACACCGCCTCGGTGGGGGGTGCCGATGTGGTGATGGCCAAGGCGTCCAAGCACTGCGTGATCACGGCGGGCAAGGCTGTCCCGGCTGCCGAGGCCGCCAAGATCGAAAAGGGCACCCGGGAAGCCCGCGTCATCACCAGGGCGACCAAGGGACTCAAGGTCGTCGAGGCCGGCAGGACTGCCAAGGCCGCCAAGGCCGCCAAGGTCGCCAAGGTCATTGAGCTTCCCAAGGGCATCAAGATCGTCAAGATCGGTGACGGGATCGAGCTGTCCGTGGTGAAGGGGATCCCCGGCAAGCCGAGCCACACCAGGGAGTGCCCCATTCCGACCTTGCCGGCCAAGCCGAGCAAGCCGGCCAAGCCGAGCAAGCCGGGCGCGCCGTGCCGGGTTCTTGTGATCAAGGGCTCCGACTCGGCCTGGAAGAAGTTCCCGGCCAAGGAATGCCACGCTCACGCCACGCTCCTTCCGGCGACCCCGAAGACCAAGTAGCGCGCGACCGCGGCCCCACGACGGACCGTCGGCCTGGGGGCGGCCGGCGGTCCCGGGCCTGGTCCCGGACCGGGACCTGGACCTGGCTCCGGCCGGGTTTCCGCGCCGCCATAGGCTCCTGCCCATGCCTGACATACCGCTGGTGACGTTGCTCCTGCTCTGCCTGGCCGCGGCCGGCGCCGGCTGGATCGACGCCGTAGTAGGAGGCGGGGGCCTCCTGCTGCTGCCCGCCATGCTGGTCGGACTGCCGCACTACCAGCCCACGTACATCCTCGGCACCAACAAGGCGATCGCCATCGTCGGCACGACCGGTGCCGCCATCACGTACACCCGCAACACCCCGCTCGACGTACGGCTCGCCACGCGTATCGGCGCCGCCGCCGTCGCCGGCTCCCTCACGGGCGCGTTCCTCGCCTCCGGTATCAACAGTGGCGTGCTGCGTCCGCTGATCATGGTGGTCCTGCTGGGCGTCCTCGCGTTCGTCCTGCTCCGCCCGGCCTTCGGCACCGCCACGGCCCCCGCGGAGCCCCTGACGAGGCAGCGGGTCCTGGCCGCGATCCTCGCCATCGGCCTCGGCATCGGCTTCTACGACGGCCTCATCGGCCCCGGCACCGGCACCTTCCTCGTCATCGCCCTCGTCGCCGCCCTCCATATGAACCTGGTCACAGCCTCCGCCACGGCCAAGGTCGTCAACGTCTGCACCAACTTCGGCGCGCTGGTCACCTTCGCCATCCAGGGCACGGTCCTGTGGCGCATGGCGGCGCTGCTCGCGGTCTTCAACCTGGGCGGCGGGATGCTGGGCGCGCGGATGGCGCTCAAGCGGGGGAGCGGGTTCGTGCGGGGGGTGCTGGTGGTCGTCGTGGTCTCGCTGGTCTGCAAGCTGGCGTACGACCAGTGGCTGGCGGCCTGATGCCGCTCGGCGTCAGCTCACCGCGCGCTTCACCAGCTCGGAGATCCGCGCCTCGTCGCCGGCCGTCAACTCCCCGGTCAGCGCGTACGAGGACGCCCACATCGCGCCCTCGTCCAGGTTCGCCTGGTCGCTGAAGCCGAGGGTGGAGTAGCGGGCCTTGAACTTCGCGGCGCACTGGAAGAAGCAGAGCACCTTGCCGTTCTTCGCGTACGCGGGCATCCCGTACCAGAGCTTGGGCGTGAGCTCCGGAGCCGCCGCCGTGACGACGGCGTGGATCCGCTCGGCCAGGGCGCGGTCGCCCGCCTCCATCTCGGCGATCTTCGCCAGCACCTCGCTCGTGCCGTCCGCCTTGGCGGAGCCTCGGCGAGCCGCCTTCACCTCCCGGCCACGCTCCTTCATCGCGGCGCGCTCCTCGGCCGTGAACTCGGTGTCGCTCATCGCGGTCTCCCTCCGGTCGGTGTTCCTGTTGTTCTGCTGTTCCGCTGTTCTGCGGGGCGATTTCGATCTTAGGAAGCCGGTGACGTGCGTGGCTTCTCCAAAACTGATCGGTCGCAGCCCAACGCAGTCCAATTTGTGACAGGTGGCTCTGTCCGGACGCCGGGGCATGGGGTGGGATGGGACAGGTTCCGCCGCTCGTGAAAGGCCCCTCGATGACCGTGCCGCGCTCACGTCCGTTCGCACAGGTCGATGTGTTCTCGTCGACCCCCTACCTCGGGAACCCGGTGGCCGTCGTGTTCGACGCGGCCGACCTGGACGACCAGGCCATGCAGCGCCTCGCCCGCTGGACGAACCTGTCGGAGACGACGTTCGTACTGCCGCCCTCGACCCCGGACGCGGACTACCGGCTGCGGATCTTCACCCCCGGCGGCGAGCTCCCGTTCGCCGGCCATCCCACGCTCGGCTCCGCCCACGCCTGGCTCGAACAGGGCGGGAGCCCCCGCCGCGGCGACCGCATCGTGCAGGAGTGCGCGGCCGGGCTGGTCGAGGTGCGCCGCGGCGAGGGCATCTTGTCCTTCGCCGCTCCGCCGACCCGGCGCACCGGTGATCTGGAGGAGGAGTATCTGGAGCAGGTCGTCGCGGCGTTCGGCATCGGCCGCGACCAGGTGCTCGCCCACCAGTGGGTCGACAACGGCCCCGGCTGGGCGGTCGTCCGGCTCGCCACCGCCGAGGAGGTGCTGGCCCTGGAGCCCGACCTGTCGCGGATCCCGACGGCCATGGTGGGGGCGATCGGCGCATACCCACCGGGCTCGGAGCACGCGTTCGAGCTGCGCACCTTCGCTCCCCGCGTCGGGGTGGCCGAAGATCCGGTGTGCGGCAGCATGAACGCTTCGGTCGGCCAGTGGCTGACCAGCACCGGCGTGGCCCCGGCCGGCTACCAGGTCTCCCAGGGCGCGCGGCTCGGCCGGGCCGGAGCCGTCACGGTCACCGCCGACCCCGACGGGACCGTCTGGGTCGGCGGAGCGACGACCACCTGCCTGCGCGGTACGGCCGTCCTGTGACCCCGCGCCGCCCTGCCCCGGCGCCGGGCCGCGATGAGTTTCAGGCGCCCGGCCGGTCTACCCAAACATGGATGAGGACTATGGAGTCACCGGCGCCCACACCGAAGTGGAACTGCTCGTCGACCTGACCGTCGACGAGCTCTGGGCCGCGATCACGGACCTCTCGCGCCTCGGCGAGTGGAGCCCGGAGTGCACCTACGCGGCCTGGCTGGACGGCTGGACCGCACCGGAGGTCGGCGCGCGGTACGAAGCCCGCAATCGATTCCCGAACGGGTTGGTCACACACGTGCTGTGCGTGGTCAACGCCGCCCATCCGCCTTACGCGTTCGGCTGGGACGTATACGGCGGCGCCCCGGAAACCCACGAACCCTTCGCCACCTGGCGCTACAACCTGCGCCCCGCCGTGCGCCCCGACCAGACGGTGGTCCGCCAGTCGTTCACCCACGGCCCGGGCGACAGCGGAGCCCGAGCGGCCGTACGCGCCGACCCCGCCAACGCCACGGCGATCCTGCAAGGGCGGCTGGACCAGTTGCGCCGCAATATGAAGACGACGATCGGGGCGATGGTCTGCGACATCGGCCGCGTGCGGACGCTGCCGGAATAGGAATAGCCCCGCAGGCTCTCGGGCCCCGCAGGTATCGATACGCGGCTCCGCACGCGGGGTCCGTGCCGGAGCCGCGTATCGGATGCAGCAGGCAGCGGGCAAAGGCAGGTCAGAAGCTTGCGAGCCGAGGTTGCTACGCTCGCGCCGTGATCCTGCCGACGGGCGACGACATACGGGCGCTGCACGAGAAGTACGCGCCGACGCGGGAAGCGTTCGACCTCGTGTACACGCACTGCGAGATCGTCTGGACAGTCGCCGAGCAGTTGCTGGCCGCCGACGGCCACCGGCTCGACGCCGACCTCGTCCGCGCGGGTGCCCTTCTCCACGACATCGGCGTCTACCGGCTCTACGACGACGGGGGCCGGCTCCGGGTCGGCGACTACATCCGCCACGGGGTGCTCGGGCACACGATCCTGCGCCAGGAGGGCTTCCCCGAGCGGCTGTGTCGCTTCTGTTCCTGCCACACGGGCGTCGGGATCACGCGGGACGACATCGAGCGGCAGGAGTTGCCTCTACCGGTGGCCGACTACGTGGCGGAGACCGTAGAGGAACAGCTGGTGATGTACGCGGACAAGTTCCACACGAAGACGACTCCCCCGGCGTTCGTCTCCTTCGACGCATATGCCGCCCACGTGGTCCGGTTCGGCCCGGAGAAGGTCGATGCATTCCACGCCCTGCGCGCCCAGTTCGGCGAGCCGGACCTCGCACCGCTCAGCGCCCGCTACGGACACGCCCTGTCCTGACGCTCACCGGATCCGCCGCCTGGAATGACGCCTGTCCTCAGACGCTCTATGGCCGGTACACGTGCGGCGTGGTGGTGCTCAGAACGGCGAACCCGAGGCGTTGCAGGATAGGGCGGCTCTGGCTGGAGGCATCGACCTGCAGATAGCGATAGCCGAGTTCGGCGGCGATACGGGCCCGGTGGGCGACCAATGCCCGGTAGATGCCCAGACCTCGCCATGCGGGGACGGTGCCCCCGCCCCAAAGGCTGGCGAAGGCGGTGCCCGGGTGGAGTTCCATCCGGGCGGCGCACACCGGCAGGTCGCCGGCCATCGCGACGACCATGCTCAAGGTTTCCGGCCTTCCGGCCAGCTGGGAGAGCATGCGGTGGCGAAGCTGGACGGCACTCGTGCCGAACGCCTGCTCATGGACGTCGACCGCGAGATCCACGCCGGATGGGTCGGTGACCGACTGCACATGGACGCCCTCGGGTAGTTCGACGCCGATGGGAAGGTCGTCGATCTCGGCGACCATCAAGGTCTCCTCGGGCTCGGGGGAGAACCCCGCAGCCCGCAGCCGCCCGGCAAGATTCCCAGGCTGGTCGTGACCATACAGCTTCCATTCGAACTCGCGCCCCAGCGAGGCGAAGTACTGGACCTGTGCCGTGATCGCCGCGTCCGCCGTGACCTCATCCAGATCGGACCAGACGACCCCGTTCCAGTCGTCGTTGCCGGCGCCGATCTGCCGCACCACGTCACCGATCCGCTCGACCCTCCCCTCAGGATCGTCGGCTCGCGCGTCCTGTCGCATCTGCCGGTCGAACAGGGAAAGCACCGCTTCATGGTTCATCCGCCCACTCGATCACCGAACGAACCATGGCGGCAACTGGAATTCCCGGCCCCCCGGTCCCTCAAGCAGCGCCGACGGGCCGCTCCCGGGGGCTTCTGCTCACCGGGACACGGTTTCCGTCCTCGGCCGTGATGTCCTGCCCGAACCGAGGGCACCCGGCGACGAGTTGTCCGCGTCCCCTAGGGCCGGACAACGAGAGCTCTCGCCAGTACGGTGCGGCCGGCCCCCGTTGCTCGCGTGCTACGCGAGCCGCCCGTCGGCGATGGCGGCTCGGAAGGCCGACCAGGCGGTGGGCGGCACGCGGAGTATCGGACCTTCCGGGTGCTTGGAGTCTCGTATCGCGACGGTGTCCGGCGCGTTGGTGGCTACCTCGACGCACTCACCTCCACCGCTGCTGTAGCTCGACTTCACGAACTCAAGGGCAGCCACGTACTACATCTCCTCGCAGACGCGCCAGCCGAAGACAACGGTCGTGTGCTGCCCACCTTGCGGATTTGGTCTCGTTCGGCTGCCGATCCGTTCGAATCCGCACTTCTCCGCAACCCGGACAGACGACGTATTCGCCTCGTCCGCCTCCAGTAATAGCTGAGCCACCCCGAGATCATTCAGGGCCCAGGCCAGGACTAGCCGGACAGCTCGGGGAGCGATGCCGTTTCCACGATGCGATGGGAAGACGTTGTACGCGATGGTGGCGACATCGTCATCGCGGAATTGCAGGTTGATGATACCGATCGGTTCGTCTGTCACCGCATTCGCAATCACCAACGGAGTTGCCTGTCCGGTACGCCAGGCATCTTCGACGCGAGCCATGCTCATACGACGAGCGTTCTCATCCATCGGCGTGTCATCGAGCCAACGACGCGTTTCGGGGTCGTAGCTCGCTGCTGCGATGGCCTCCACATCGGACTCGCGCCGGAGTCGTACAACGACAACCCCGTCCACAAGCGGCTGGGGCAAGGGCTCTATCGGCGTGGACCGCACCATGAGCCGATCTTAGCCAGGGGCACCCCGAGCCATACAGGGATCAAAAACACCTGTCAGCGGGGCACAGGCGATCAGCTGTCTGCGCAGGCGTCTTGGCCGACGAGTTGTGCCACGCGCTCCATGCAGCGCATCCGGGCAGGAGAGAAGTCGTAGGGCATCTTGGTGATCGCCTCCGCGGCGCCCATCTGCGTGTCCTCCTCCTCTGCCAGGTCGGCGTCGTAGGTCTCGAAGAGCTCGTCATCGGCCGCGTCCAGCCCGGCTGCCGTGATGGCCTGCAGGAGGGCCATGTGGTGGGTGTATCGCTGTACGGCGATTTCCTCGACGCGCGGGTCATCGGGGTCGACGCCGTCGTCGAGGGCGGCCTCGGCCTCGTCGAGACGGTCCTCCTCGGCCCGTAGGTCGGGATGGGTGGCCAGCACGATGTACACGCTGGCCTGTAGTGCGGAGCCGAGCGGACCGAAGATCCGTTCCGTGACCAGCAGGGCCTCCATGTCGGAGGCGCGCAATGCGCCAGGGGGCAGGTGGCTGAGCCGATCCGTCACCAGCTCGGAGAGCAGGCCCTGCGGGCTGCCCACAGTCCGCAGGCGCCCGACGGCCGCGCGCTGACGTTTGATGTCGGCCTCCTGGACAGCCAGGGATTCCTCCAGCCGGCCCAGGGTCTCCTCGATGTCCCCGGATTCGTCGAAGGCAGCTCGCATGTCGTCCAGACGGATGCCGACCTCCGCCATCCTGCGGATCCACAACAGGCGGATCATGTCGTCGTAGCCGTAGCGGCGGCGGCCGTCTCCACCGCGCTCGGGTTCCGGCAGCAGACCGATCTGGTGGTAGTGGCGGATAGCGCGTGGGGTGGTCCCGGCGAAGGCGGCAGCAGCGCCGATCTTGACCTGGCGGGGCGGTGTGACGGAGGGGTACATCGCAGACGGAGCCTTTCGTGCTGTGGTGCCTCGACGACACCACATGCCGCTACGGCAGGTGCAACAACGCCGGAACCGTACATGCGGGCTCGACGGCCCTGCGTTTGGTTGTTGATCCGTGCGCCCGGTCCGTAGTCGCAGTTCATGGCCGCACCGCCACCGTGATCTGCCCGCCCGGGAAGGCGATGGTGTTCGGACCGGTCTGGTGGCTGCCGCGCACGGTCGGGCACGGCAGGACCCGGTCCCAAGCTCAAGTCTTCCTCTGGGATGGCGTCGACCCGGGTTCGCGGGGCATCAGCCGGACAATACTGGCAGTACGGGAATCAGCGGGATGGACGGGGGCATTCCTGTGCGGACGATATTCCGGCGCCGCGACCCGGCGGCGCCACTGACACTGGACATCTACGACATCGCTTATCTGGCGGGCGGGCCACGGCGCGTGGCCCGGACCACCCTGATCGAGCTGCGCGAGCGCGGCGCGATCAAGTTCATCGGCTCCAGGGTGCGGGCCCTCAGGGCCGGGGATCCGGCCGACCATCCGATCGAGCGCGCACTCATCAAGCAGTGTCACCCGGTGGGGAGGGATACGTACGCCGCGGTCGCGGAGGTGCGGTACGGCCCCGAGATGAAGAAGATCGGGCGCGAGCTCGCTTCGTACGGCCTTCTCGGCCGCCCTGGGCGGCGTCTCACGCCCGCGGGCGAGGTGGTGTTGGAATCGGCCAGGGAGGAGGCGGCGCTTCCCAAGTACGTCTTCGACGGCCTCGCCGCCGTTCAGGACGAGCGCCTGCGCACGGCCATCAGGGAGGCCACGCCGTATCAGGGCGGGATCGGTGCGAGCCTGGTCCGTATGGGGGAGGCCATTGAGGACGCCGATGAATACGACCGTGAGCTGGACTCCGCCTCGGACTCGGCCTCGGCGTCGGATTCGGCCTCGGCGTCGGACTGGGGATCCCACTCCGACGGCGGCCATGCCTCCTGCGGGAGCGGCTGTGGCGGTGGGGGTGGTGGGGGCGACTGACGCGTCGGCCGGCCGGCCGACGCGTCCCGTGCGGGTGGTTGTGACCGATGGGGCGTTCGCCGGCCTGGTCGCCGACGTCTAAGACACGGCCTGGTCGGCAGGGTCTGCGGGCGTCAGCCGGACCAGCAGGGCCATCGGCGTACGCGGCAGCGCCACGGTCAACTCGCCCCGCCCCGCGTCCCATCGCGCCTCGGCGCCCGACGCGGCGGCCGGGTGCAGCACCTCGACCTCCGTCCGACGGCCCGCCAAATGCCCCAGCGGCAGCGTGCGCTCCGCCGGGCCGCCTTCCCGGCGCCACACCGTCACGTACGCCGTCTCACCGCTGCGCACCCCCAGCGCCACCCAGGCGTCGTCCCACCCCGGCAGCCCCAGCGGCCAGAACGGCACCCCCGTGACCAGATCGCCCCGCAGTCGCCGATACGTCGCGACAGCCCACTGCACCCGGGCCAGCTGTCGCGGTGACATCCGGTCGAGGTGGCCGGAGAGGTGGACGCGGCCCAGCAGGGCGCTCGCCAGGGTGAAGTCGATCTCGTCGTCGGTGAATTCGGGCTGCGGATAGGCCCATACGGCGCCCTGCTCCGGTGGCACCGCCGTGGGCGCCGAGGCGGCGATGGGCGGGTAGCGGAGCGGGTCCTGCTGGTCGCTGGTGGACTGGAGCTGGGTGAGGGCCACCGAGGACCAGTCCATGCGCATCCCGCCCGAGGCGCAGTTCTCGATGACGAGCCCGGGGTGGCGGTCGAGCGCGGCGGCGAGCCAGTCCTGGTAGGCGCGGGCGTGGGCGAGGAGGCCCGCGCCGGGGGCGGTGCGGTGGCCGGTCGTGCCGGTCGTGCCGGTCTCGCCGGTCGTGCCGGTTTCGGGGTGCCAGTCGGTGCCCGGCGCCACGCTGATGTTGTAGTCGAGCTTGAGATAGCCGACGCCCCATTCGCCGACGATGCGGTCGATGGTCTTGTCGAGGTGGGCGCGGGCGGCCGGGTGGCGCAGATCGAGGTGGTGGCGGCCGTGTTCGACGAGGCGGACCCCGTCGCGCTGGAAGAAGGCGTCGTGGGGCAGTTCGGCGGCGACCGGGCTGCGTACGCCGACGACCTCCGGCTCCAGCCACAGCCCGGGGACCATGCCGCGGGAGCGGATGTGGTCCAGTACGGCCTGGATGCCGCCGCCGGGGAAGCGGCGGGACGAGGGTTGCCAGGCGCCGACGCTGTCCCACCAGCCCTGTGCGTCGTCGTCGTACCAGCCGGAGTCGATGCAGAAGTACTCCGCCCCGGCCTCGGCGGCGGCGTCGATCAGCGGCAGCAGGCGCTCGGTGGTGGGGTCGCCCATGAGGGTGTTCATGTAGTCGTTGAACACCACGGGCAGGGTGGTGTGGTCCGGGTGCGGCCGGCGGGTGGCGCGGCGGTAGGCCGTGAGGTGGGCCAGGGCCGTATCGAGGCCACCGCCCCGGGCGAGCGCCAGCGCGGCGGGGACGGTGGTGAACGACGCGCCGGGGGCGAGCCGTTCGCGCCACTGGTGCTCGGCGTCGGTCGGCCCGTGAAGCGCGGCGTACGTACCGTGAGCGCGCTCCCCGGTCTCCCACCGCCAGCCGGTCGGCGACTCGATCTGCCACACCCATGCGTCGCCGGTGGTGCGGTCGGTCAGCGCGCCCATGGGCAGATGGCCGTCGGAGGGCCAGCCGCCGCGGCTGTGGAGGGCGAGGGCGGCGCGGCTGTCGTGCTGGTGGGCGTCCCGGCTGAGGTCGACGATCCGGGTGCGCAGGGGTTCGCTCGCCCAGCGGCATTCGGCGAGCCAGTCGTTGCGGGCCAGGTGCACATCGAGCGCGTCGGGGGAGGGGAGCCCGCCGAGGGTGAGGCTGGTGACGGCCTGGACGGTCAGCGGGGCGGTGCCCTCGTTGCTGAGCCGGACCTCGCCGCGCAGCACCGGCAGCCCGTCGGGGGAGGACAGCCGGACCTCGGCGGTGAGGCCGGTGTCCGGGTCGTGGAGGTCGAACGTCAGCCGGTGCCAGCCCTGGCTGCCACGCATGTCTTGTACCGCCCGGTGGCCCCGGTACCGCAGCCGGGCGCCCAGCGCGGTCTCGATGCCGCGCTGCCCGGACCACTCGCTGCCGTGGCCGAGGGCCAGCACCTCGACGAGCGGCAGCGAGTGGTCCGAGCTGTCAGGCTCCTCGGGGGAAGGCCCCTCGCCGTCCGGAATCGTCAGCCGTACGAGCCGCACCACCCCGTCGACGCCCGTCGCGAAGTGGGCCGTGAGCCGTGCGTGGCCCCAAGTGAACGTGTCCTGGGCGCCGCCTGCCCCCGCCTCGGATGTCGTGTCGGATGCCGTATCGGTCAACGTGTCCCCTCCTGGTCCGCCTCGTGATTCCTCGTTGCGTTCTCTTGACGACCCCTATGTGACCGGTCACAATCCTGGCATGAATGTGACCGGTCACACAAGACGGCCAGGAATCCGCGATGTGGCGAGTGCGGCGGGCGTCTCGTACCAGACGGTCTCGCGGGTGATCAACAACCATCCGAGCGTCAAGCCGTCGACCCGCGAGCGCGTGCTCGCCGCCATCGAGGAGCTGGGCTTCCGCCGCAGCGCCACCGCCCTCGCCCTGGCCAGCGGACGCGCGCGTTCGGTGACCGTGCTGACCGCCAACACCACGCACTACGGCTACGCCGCGACCCTCCAGGGCATCGAGGAGGCCGCCCGGGCTTCCTCCTACGCGGTCGGGATCGGCGTACTGGAAACCGCCGACGAGGCCGCCGTACGCGCCGAGGTGCAGCGCGCGGCCGACACCGGCGGCGGGCTGATCGTGATGGCGTACGACACCGCGGGCGTCCGGGCGCTGACGGCGATCCCGGAGGAGCTGCCGGTGGTGGGCGTGGTGGAGACCCCCGCGAGCCCGCCGGGCGAACACCGCCCCTGGGTGTGGACCGACGACCGGGAGGCGGCCCGCGCCGCCACCCGCCATCTGCTGGGCCTCGGCCACGAGACCGTGCACTACGTCGCGATCCCCTCCAGCACCCGCCGCACCGGCCAGCGCACCGCGGGCTGGCGGGACGCGCTGCGCGAGGCCGGGGCGGCCGAGCCGCGTCCGGTGGCGGGCAGCTGGGATCCGGCCAGCGGTTACCGGGCCGGGCAGAAGCTGGCCCGCGACCCGTCGGTCACCGCGATCCTGTGCGGCAACGACGACCTGGCACTCGGCGTGATCCGCGCGCTGCACGAAGCCGGCCGGGCGATCCCCGGCGAGGTGAGCGTGGCCGGATTCGACGACGCGCCGCACTCCGCGTATCTCACCCCCTCCCTGACCACCGTGCGGCTGGACTTCACGGGTCTCGGCCGGGCCGCCTTCGGGCTGCTGTACGGGCTGGTCGAACAGGCCGAGCCGGTCGCCCCGCACCCCGTGTCCGTACCCGAACTGATCATCCGGGAGAGCTCCGGCCCGCCGCCCCGGTGAGCGCCCCGCCCCCTGACGCCACACCACACCCCTCCGCGTAACCCCCTACTCCGTGTACGCCCCGCCCCCGCCCCCGCCCCGCCCCCGCACTCCGACGACGCAGTGAGGCAGAGAACCGCGATGAGAAGAGTCCTCCCCGCCCTCGCCCTGATATGCGCCACCGCCCTGACCGCCACCGCCTGCAGCGACGCGACCTCCGCGGGCGGCGACGACACCGGCGGCGCGGCCAAGACGAAGGTCGATCCCACGGCCCGGCTCGACGGCGTCAAGCTGACGATGTGGACCGCGCAGAACACGGTCAACGCCCCCAAGCAGGTCATCGAGGCGTTCGAGAAGGCCACCGGCGCCAAGGTCGACGTCCAGCCCATCCCCGACCCCTACGAACAGAACGTGCCGACCAAGCTCGCCGCCGGCGACCGGCCGGACCTGATGTTCTGGCAGCCCAGCATCTCCACCCTCCCCTTCATCCAGCCGCAGCGGAATCTGCTCACCCTCGACGGAGAACCCTGGGAGGCGAAGCTCGGCGACACCGAACGCAGCCTGGGCATGATCGGCGGCAAGCGCTACGCCGCCATCGTCACCAGCCCCGCCATGCTCGGCGTCTACTACAACAAGGACGTCTTCAAGAAAGCCGGCATCGCCGAGAAGGACTTCCCCAAGAGCTACGCGGACCTGCTCGCCCTCGGCCACCGCATCAAGGACAAGGTGCCGGACACCGCACCCTTCTACGAGGTGGGCGGCGACAAGTGGCCACTGCAGTGGCAGGTCCAGGTGCAGCTGACCGACCTGGACAAGCAGTGGTGGGACGGGCTCAACAAGAACGAGAACAAATGGACCGACCCGACCGTCGTCAAGGCCATCACCACCTACAAGGACAAGCTGCTCGGCGCCGGGCTCGCCCAGAAGAACTACCGGACCGGGACCTTCACCGACTCCGCGGACGCCCTGTGGAAGGGCGACGCGGCCATGGTCCTCAACGTCACGTCCTTCCAGAGCCAGATCCAGGCCAAGCACAGCACCGCCGAGATCGATCAGAAGCTCGGCTGGTTCCCCGTCGCCAACTCCAGCGCCACCGGCCTGTACTCCCCGGACCAGACGAACGGCGTCGTCGCCTTCAAGACCGGTGACGAGAAGCGGCAGAACGCCGCCCGCCAGTTCCTCGCCTTCTGGCTCGGCCCCGACTACGCGGACTACATCAAGACGATGAAGATCCCCTCCATCGAGCCGTCCGTGCCGACCCCCGACGGGCTGCCGCAGACCGCAAAGGCCCAGGTCGCCGCGTTGCCCAAGGCCATCGGGGTGTTCCAGGCCAAGGCCATCGTCGCCCCCGATCTGCACCTCGCCCTCGGCGACATGATCTACGGCAAGAAGTCGCCGAAGCAGGTCGCCCAACAGGTGCAGGACCAGTTCGCCCAGGTGGCCAAGGCCCAGAGCGCTCCGGGCTTCTGAGCGGGGAGGAGGGCCAGCCGTGGCAGACACCACCGTACGAACGCGCTCCCGGGCCGCCCGTTCCGGCCGGGGCAGCGGAGGCGACGCAGGGGCCGGGCGGCGGAAGAGCGTGGGACGGCTGCCCAGGGCGGCCGTGCACCACCCCTGGTGGTTCGCGCTGCCGGCCGTGGTGGTCTTCGCGGGCTTCTTCCTGCTGCCGAACCTGCTGAACTTCTTCTATCCGTTCACCAACTGGTCGGCGTACCACGCCGATATCTCCTTCGCCGGACTCGACAACTTCACCACCATCGCCGACGACGGCTCGCTGCTCCGCGCCATCCGCACCACCCTGGTGTACGCGGTGCTCGCGGCGCTCTTCCAGAACGTCTTCGGACTGGTGCTGGCCCTGCTGCTGGAGCAGGACACCCGCTTCAACCGCTTCTTCCGCGCGGTGTTCTTCCTGCCCGTGCTGATCTCCGCGCTCGCCGTCGGCTATGTCTTCCAGGCCCTGCTCGACCAGGACGGCGCGGTCAACCAGCTGCTGGGCACGGACATTCCGTGGCTGGGCTCCACCACCTGGACGATGGTGCTGGTCAGTGCCATCCACGGCTGGAAGTGGATGGGGCTGGCCATGCTCATCTACCTCGCCGGGCTCAAGGGCATCCCCGGCGACATGCTGGAGGCCGCCAAGGTCGACGGCGCGAGCGCCTGGCGGACGTTCTGGTCGATCCGCTTCCCGATGCTCGCGCCCGCGGTCACCTTCAATGTGACCACCGCGCTGATCGGTTCGATGAACACCTTCGACATCGTGCAGGCGACCACGGGCGGCGGCCCGGCGTCCTCCACCGAGGTCTTCAACATCTACATGTTCCGGGTCTTCGGACAGGGCCTGTACGCGCAGGCGTCCGCGATGAGCCTGGTGCTCTTCCTGGTGGTCGTGGCCGTCGCGATCCCGCTCGTGGTCGGACTGCGCCGAAGGGAGCAGATGCTGTGAGCGCTCTGGCTGTTTCGTCAAGTGCCCGGGTCTGGCGGTACGCACGCCCCGCCCTCGTCCTGCTGCTCGCCGCGCTCGCCGTCGGCGTACCGCTGTGGCTGGTCCTGGCCACCTCGGCCAAGCCCCAGGGCGAGGCCGTCAAACCCAACCTCGACCTGCCCGTCCACTGGCAGCCCGGCGCCAACTACGACAAGGCCCTCAGCCAGGGCGAGATGGTGCGCGGCTTCGTCAACAGCCTGCTGGTCGTGGCGCCCTCGGTGGTGCTGGTCCTGGTGCTGGGCGCGGGCGCCGCCTGGGTCTTCGCCAGGCGGCGGGGGCGGCTGGTGTCGGCCGCGTACGCCCTCACCATCAGCGGGCTGCTGCTGCCGCCCGCCGTGATCACCATCGTCATGGAGCTACGGCAGCTGGGCCTGGCCAACACCCGCCCCGGCATGATCGCCGTCTACACCGGGATGTACCTGTCCACGTCGATCTTCTTCATGACCGGCTTCATCCGCACCATCCCCCTGGAGCTGGAGGAGGCCGCGCGGATGGACGGGGCCTCGCCGCTGCGCGTCTTCGCGCGGATCATCCTGCCGCTGCTGCGGCCCGTGATCGCCACCGCGACGATCATGGTGATGCTCTACGCCTGGAGCGACATCTTCTACGCCTTCTTCGTCCTGGGCGGAGGGGACAAGGCGACGCTGCCGCTGGGCCTCTACAAGGTCGCCAGCGCACAGCTCTACCTCAACAACTGGCATCTGGTCTTCGCCTATGTGGTGGTCATGAGCCTGCCCATGGTCGCGGTGTTCCTGATTGCCCAGCGAAAGATCGTTTCTGGAATCACCAGTGGAGCCGTCAAGTAACTGGAGTAACCGGAGTAACTGGAGGTCCTGTGAGAAGAGTTCCGATGAGAAAGCGACGAGCCCTCACCACCGTGATAGCCGGGGCGGCGCTGTTCGCCGCCGCGCTACCAGCCGCCTCGTACGCGGACAACCAGCCCAAGGCCGCCCAGCCCCAGCGCATCGCCGTCGACCTCGCCGCGAGCGAGGGCCCGGTGCTGCACGGCGCCAACGGGGCGCTGTACGGGCTGAGCGACGACGGCGTACCCAGCGACGCCGCCCTCGCCCCGCTCAAGCTGACCACCATCTCGCAGAAGCCGGAGGGCGGGCTGCAGCACCCCAACGGGGACGCGCTGACGGTCTCCAAGTCCTTCTTCCGCAACGGTGGGGACGACGTCTACATCCTGCTCCAGGACATGTACACCCAGTGGCCGTACCAGGACCTGGGGATCGACGACTACCTCCCCAAGGTCGAGAAGATGGCCAAGGACGTGGCGGGCGCGCCGCACAGCGAGCGGTTCGTCTATGTGCCGTTCAACGAGCCCGACCAGATCTGGTACAAGCTCAACTCCTCCGACCCCGCCGCCTACCAGAAGGGCCGGGACCGCTTCTTCGCCGAGTGGAAGACCGTCTACCAGCGCATCCGCTCCATCGACCCCGATGCCCGCATCGCAGGACCCAACGAGGCGGGCTACGACACCCGCTTCCTCCCGGAGTTCCTGACCTGGGCGAAGGCCAACAACGTGCTGCCGGACGTGATGACCTGGCATGAGCTGTCGTCGGGCTCGCTGAAGGACTTCCAGTCCCACTACGACCACTACCGGGCGCTGGAGAAGAGCGTCGGGATCTCGCCGCGCCCGATCAGCATCGACGAGTACGCCAACCGCCGCGACCTGTCCGTCCCGGGCCAGCTGGTCCAGTGGGTGTCGATGTTCGAGCGCAACAAGGTGTACGCCAACCAGGCCTACTGGGACGCCGCCGGCAACCTCAGCGGCAACGTCGTACGGTCCAACATCCCCAACGGCGGCTGGTGGTTCTTCCGCTGGTACGCCGGGATGACCGGCCGGACCGTCAAGGTCACCCCGCCCACCGCCAACGCCATCGACACCCTCCAGGGCCTGGCCTCGTACGACCCGTCCCGCAAGCAGGCGCAGATCCTCGTGGGCGGCGGCTCGGCGGGCGCCGCGGATGTGGCGGTCCAGCACGTCGACCGCGATGTGTTCGGCTCGCGGGTGGTGGCGACCGTCTCCGAGGCCGAGTGGTCCGGCTACGAGGGCGCGGCCGCGCCGCCGCGCGTGCTGTCCCGGAGCGAGATCAAGGTCGGCGCGGACGGTTCGGTGACCGTGCCGCTGACCGGTATGAAGACGATGTCCGCGTACCGGATCACGCTCACCCCGGCCGGCACCGGCACCCCGCGGGCGGCCGACGTGCCGTGGAGCGCGTCGTACGAAGCGGAGTCCGCGGCGATCACCGACGGGCAGGTCTACACCCAGGGCACGGTCTCCAACGCCAACGGCTACGCCGCCTCCGGCACCAAGGACGTCGGCTCCCTCAACAAGCCCACCAGCAAGGTCGCCTTCGACGTCGACGTCCCCAAGACCGGCGACTACGACCTGGCGATCTTCTACGGCAACCAGGCCGGCGCCCCCTCCACCCAGACCCTGACCATCGACGGCAATTCCGCGCCGCCGGTCACCTACCCCTCCACCCTCAACTGGACCTACCGCGGCATCCAGCACATGACCGTCCGGCTGGGCGCGGGCAGCCACACCCTCACCCTGGCCCACGACAAGGATGAGGTCACCCTCGACAAGATCGACCTGACCGCCGCCACCACCCCGGCCACCTCCTACGACGCCACCCTGTCCGACCCCTCCGGCAGCCCCCGCTACGACTACTCCTCGGCGTCCGGCGTGGGCACCGGGTCCCTGGAGCTCGACGGCTCGGACGCCGCGGTCTTCGACGTGTACGCGCCGCGCGACGGCTACTACACCCTGACCCCGCGCGGCTCCGGCGCCCCGGTCAAGCTGTCCCTGCACGGCACCACCACGACCACCGCCCCCGAGCGGGCGGTGCGGCTCTTCCTCACCGCGGGCAACAACCGCGTCACCGCCGCCTCCGCCACCGGGTCCGCCGTCCGGCTCTCCTCCCTCGACGCGACGGGCGCGGGCGACACCAAGGGGCTCGCCTCGTACGAGGCGGAGAGCGGCACCCTGGGCGGGGCGGCCGCCACGACCTCCAGCGACTACGCCTCGGGCGGCGCCTACGTCGGCTCGCTCGGCGCGGGCGCGGCCAACAGCCTCAAGCTGACCGTCCAGGCCCCCTCGGCGGGCCGCTACCTGCTGATCGTCCACTACGCCAACAACCAGCGCGCGGACGGCCACCAGTACAACACCAACATCATCTCCCGGACCGCCGATATCGCGGTCGGGGGCGGCGCGGCCCAGCGCGTCACCTTCAAGAACACCTGGACCTGGAACGACTACTGGAGCGTGGCCGTCCCGGTCGACCTGGCGAAGGGCGCGAACACGCTGACGTTCTCCAACGCGAGCTCGTACGCCCCGAACATCGACCGCGTCCAACTGGCCCCCGTGAAGGGCTGAGCCGAACCCGGCAACGACGTGCCCCCGTATGGCGGATCAGCCCGCCATATGGGGGCGCGCCACGTGGTGGTGCGCAGCGGCCTTCTCGGTGGGGGTGGGGCAGCCCACCGTGGCAGTCACGGCGGTCAGCAGCACCACCGAGTCCTCCACCGCCACCAGCGCGTGGCGCTCCTGCGGGATGCGCTGCACCTGCCCCGCGATGAGCTCCAGCCGGACGTGCCCGGTCTTGCCCGCGGTCAGCCGGACATGCCCGTGCAGCACCTGGAGGCTCGCCGCCGGGGGCGCGTTGTGCTCGTCGAGCTCGCAACCGGCGACCATGGCGATCACGCTCTGCCGCAGCGGCCCGTCGTGCAGGAAGAGATGTGAGCTTCGGCCGTGGGGGTCGGTCTTGGCCCGGTCCAGGTGGTGGCGTGCGAGTGCGGTGAGGTCGTCCATGGTGTCCCTACGATCGTCGCCGGGTTACCTCAATCGTCACCGGCTAACGTGTCGCACGCCAGTCGCACAGCCGGAACGCGCACAGAAGGGCTCTTCCGCCGTGGCCGACTTCCTGACCGTACTGACCACCACCGACACCCCCGAGAAGGCCGAGGCACTGGCGCGCGGGGCCGTGACCGCGCGGCTTGCGGCCTGCGCGCAGATCAGCCAGCCCGTGACGTCGGTGTACCGGTGGCAGGGCGAGATCGAGACGGCCGCGGAGTGGCAGGTGCTGTTCAAGACCACCGCGGCGCGGTACGGGGAGCTGGAGGCGCACCTCCGCGAGGCGCACGACTACGAGACGCCGGAGATCATCGCGACGCCGATCACGCAGGGTAGCGAGGACTACCTGGCGTGGGTGGTGGAACAGACGACGATCGACTGAACGTACGCCTCAGCGGGAGCCGGAGCCCTCCAGTGCATTCTGGATCCCCCGCTCGCGCGGCCCCAGAAAGTGCGGATCCGGTTTGAAGGCCGCGTCCAGCGCGGCCTTGCCCGCCGCGACGGCCTCCCGCGCCCCGCCGAAGAGCCACGTCGCATCGTGCGGCTCGGCGACGCCGACCCCGTACGCGTCGATGCCCGCCGCCTCGCACAGCGCCAGCGCCCGGCGGATATGGAAGTCCTGGCTCACCAGCACCGCCCGGTGCACGCCGAAGATCCGCTCGGCGCGGCTGCACGAGTCCCAGGTGTCGAAGCCCGCGTAGTCACTGACAATGCGGCCGTCCGGCACACCGTGCCGGACGAGATAGGAGCGCATCGCGTCCGGCTCGTCGTAGTCGTGCCGGCTGTTGTCGCCGGTCACCAGGATCGCGCGGACCTTGCCCCGCTCGTACAGCTCGGCGGTCGCGTCGAGGCGGTGCGCCAGATACGGGGACGGCTCGCCGTTCCACAGCCCGGCGCCGAAGACCACCGCCACCGGCGCCTTGGGGACATCGGCGACCGTACGGACCCGGGCGTCGGTGGACAGCCGCAGCCAGGTCGCGGGCAGCAGCGCGAGCACGCTGACGCCCATCACCACCTGGACGGCGCGGCGCTGCCCGCGCCGGGTCCTGGGCAGGCGCAGCCGCGCCCGCACGGCCCGCACCGCTCTCCGTACCCGCTCTCCGGCACCCATCCGTCCACCGCTTTCTCCGCTGTCCGACTGGACTGACGCCGATCACGGCTGATCGGTTGCGTGGTCCGTTGCGTGATCAGTTCGGCCGACGGACGCCGTCACATTAGGCTGGTGACCCTCCCCGTCAGCGAAAACAGCAGGTGATCCCGTCGTGCCCCCGACCCCGCCCCCGATCCCCAAAGCAGAGCTCCACCTCCACATCGAGGGCACCCTCGAACCCGAGCTGGCCTTCGCGCTCGCCGAGCGCAACGGCGTCGAGCTGCCGTACGCCACCCAGGACGAGCTGCGCGCCGCGTACTCCTTCACCGACCTCCAGGACTTCCTGGACCTCTACTACGCGCTGATGGCGGTGCTGCGCACCGAGGACGACTTCGCCGACCTCACCAACGCCTACCTCGCCCGCGCCCGCGCACAGGGCGTCCGGCACGCCGAGATCTTCTTCGACCCGCAGGCCCACACCGCGCGCGGCGTCGCCATCGGCACGGTCATCGACGGCCTGACGCGCGCGCTGGACGCGGCGGAGCGGACGTACGGCATCACCACCCGCCTGATCATGTGCTTCCTGCGCGACGAGAGCGCCGAGTCCGCCCTGGAGACCTTCGAGTCGGCCCGCCCCTACCTGAACCGCCTCGCGGCCGTCGGCCTCGACTCGGCGGAGGTCGGCAACCCACCGTCGAAGTTCCGCGAGGTGTACGCACGGGCGCGGGAAGCGGGGCTCAAGTGTGTGGCGCACGCGGGGGAGGAGGGGCCGCCCGCGTACGTATGGGAGGCGCTGGACATCCTCGGCGTCGACCGCGTCGACCACGGCGTGCGCTCCCTGGAGGACGAGGCCCTGGTCGCCAGGCTGGTCGCGGACCAGATCCCGCTGACCGTATGCCCGCTGTCCAACGTCCGGCTGCGGGTCGTCGACCGGCTCGAGGACCACCCATTGCGGGCGATGCTGGACGCGGGCCTGCTGGTCACGGTGAACTCCGACGACCCGGCGTACTTCGGGGGCTACGCGGGGGACAACTTCGACGCCGTGCGGGACGGGCTGCGCCTGGACGACACCACGCTGCGGGTGCTTGCGCGGAACTCGTTCCGCGCGTCCTTCCTGGACGAGGGGGCGCGGGCGGCGTACCTGAAGGAAGTCGACGCGTACGAGGGCTGATTTGAGGTGAGTATCGGACAGCGACACGCCGACGCGCCCCCGGGTGGCTGTCCCATAAACACACCAAAATAAC
>NZ_JBSFMM010000117.1:0-36094 GCF_053599555.1 Streptomyces sp. NPDC000941 | reverse complement strand
TGCGTCGCCGACGCAGCCGTATCGGGCGCGGTGGCGACGCAAACCCACCGCAATGCCCGGCTCACCCGACCACGTGGTCGAGCTGCCCCGCCTTGGCCGCCCGGATGAAGGCCGCGAGCGGGCGCGGGGCGGTACGTATGGCTGTGCCGGGGGCTTCGCTCTCGCGGAGGTGTATCGCGCCGTTGGCGGCGGCGAGTTCTACGCAGTTGTTGTCGGGGCCGGTCCCCGAGAAGGAGGACTTTCGCCAGCGGGCCTGATGCATGTCCTGATCCTCTACAGCTCTCGTGCGATGCGGTGGATGAAGTCTCGCGACTTCGCGGGGCTGATCGCGGACGCCTCGACGGTACCGAGGAGGGCACGGTAGTAGTTGAGCTGCGCCTCCGCATGCAGGAAGTCGATGCCGTGCATGTGGTCGATCTGCACGGTATCGAGCGGGGGAACCGGGCCTGCCGCGTAGGTCATCGCATATCCCATGCCCGCGAATCCCTCCGCCGAGAAGGGCACCACCCGCACGATGACATGGGGCAGTTCTGATGTCTCCAGGATGAAGTCCAACTGTGCGCGGGCCGTCTTCCGATCACCGACCCTCATCAACAGCGCGGCCTCATGGATGATCGCCGTGAAGCTGGGCGGATCTTCACGCTCAAGCACGGCACGACGCCGCAGACGGAAGTCGATGACCGCCTCAAGGTGGTCCGAGGCGTGGACGGAGCGCGCGTAGGTGAACAGGGCCCGCATATAGGGCTCCACCTGGAGCAGCCCCGGAATGTGCACCACCTGCAGACTTCGCATCCCACGGGAGTGCCACTCCAGAGCAGCGAGGTCCAGCGAGGTCGAGGCGAGGGTGCCGCGGTACTCCTCCCACCAGCCTCGCCCGCGCGCCGTCGCCATCATGGCCAGTGCGTCGACCAACGCGTCATCCCCGCAGCGGTATTGGTCGGCGAGTGCGCGCAGCCGTTCCTCGCTGACGCCGAGACGGCCGACCTCCATGTGACTCATCTGCATGGGGCTCACGCCCAGGCGCTTGGCGGCCTCTCGTGCGGTCATCCCGGCCCGCTCCCGCAGCTTCCGCAGCTCGGCGCCCAGCCGCTCCTGACGGGCGGTGGGGTTACTCCTTGGCGGCATGGGCCTACTCCCTGCTACTCAGCGGCTGCGGCGCCACCATGCCACGACTCGCACCGTTTGGGCGAACTTGGCGTACTAGGTTGCGCCGGTACTATGTAGCACCCTACGTTGAGTATTGCGACGCTCACCGAGCGAAACGTCCGGTCGCCCGGAGCTCGCACACCCCACCGCGCCACAGGAGGCCCCCATGCCCCTCGTCACCCCTGCCGTCGCGCCCTTCGAATACTGCCTCCACGTGCCGCACGACCCCCGTGCCGTCCGCGTCGCCCGCGCCTCCCTCCGTACCGCCCTCACCGCGCATGAGCTGCCCGAACTGATCGAGCGAGCCGAGCTGCTGACCAGCGAAATGGTCACCAACGCGATCGTGCACGCCGAAGGGGAGGCCGACCTGCGGGTGAAGTGGTACGCCGAACGGTTGCGCATGACGGTCTGGGACACCAGCGCGACGCCTCCCAGTCGGCGGGAGATCCGCGTGGACAGCGAATGCGGGCGGGGGCTGCAGCTGCTGGAGCTGCTCGCCGACAGTTGGAATCACTTCCCGCTGACCGGCGAGCTGTGGGGTCCCGCGTCCAAGGTGGTCTGGTGTGAGATCAGCCGGACGCCGCCCCCAGGCTGGGGGTGAGGGGCCGGGCCCGGCGCCGTCAAGGCACGGCGACGGCCACGCGGCGGAACTCCACGGACTCGATGGTGACGCCGGGTGCCGTCCAGCCGACGGCGGGCGGGGTGGCCGCGCGGGCCTGCTCCTCGGTCTCGAAGACGGTCATCGAGAAGCCACGGCCGTCAACGGGTTCCAGCCAGTACCCGGTGAGGAAGCCGGGCGCCGAGCGGATTCCCGGCAGGATGTCGTCCATCAGCGCGGCGGCGGCAGCGGGGGCCTGGGCCGGGTCGATGGTCAACGTCACTAGGGCTGCGTACATGGGAAGCTCCCTGCTGACTGCGGACGGTCCGGTCCAGGTAGGACGTCGCAACTGGGTGAAAGTCATCGGTCGTCACGGAGTCTTCGAGTAGCCCAGCGCCTCGGTGATCCGGCCGTCACGCACCCGCATGACGTTGACGCCGAGCACCGATGTCGTATGCCCCTCGCCGAACGTGGCCTCGCCGTCGGTGAAGGTGGCCCGCCACTGGATGGTCGCGCGGTCGCCCGCGACGAAGACGTCGTGCGGAGTGAAGCTGGTGTTGAGGTCGGCGGCGAGTGCTGCCCAGAACTTCAGGCACTCCTCGCGGCCTTCGTAGCGCGTGCCGTCCGGGGCGGGCTGGACGGACACCATCACGCAGTCGTCGGCCAGCAGGTCACCCAGGCCGCTGGGGTCATGGCTGGTGAACGCCTCGTTGAAGCGGCGGATGACCTCGGCGGTGTCGATGTCTGACATGGATTCGTTCCCCTCTCGTGGTGAGGGGAACGATCCTGCGGAAGCCACGCACAACCGGCAATTCCCTGCGGGGAATGCGACCTCGCCACCTACGCCCCGACAAGGGCTTCGTAGTCGCGCAGCGTGATGTTCTCGGCGGTCTTGCGGGCGATCTTGGTGGCCATGTTCTTTCCCAGCAGGTAAGGGACGAGCCTGTAGCAGCCGTTGAGCAGCGCGGCGAGGGTGCGGTTACGGGGGACCATGAGCTTGGCGACGCCGTCGCCCATCTTCTGGCAGCCCGTCGCGTACTCGCGCATCTCCTCCTCGTAGCGGGCGTACGCGACGCGGTGGTCGCCGTGCGCGGCGGCCAGTTCCCCGGCGAGGACGTACGCGTACGAGCCCGGGCTCGGCGCTGAAGCCGCGCCGCACCGCGCCGGCCCGGTCGGTGAACAGCCGCACCGCCGCCTCGTCGTCGAGCGGCCGCACCTGCCACACGTTCTCGCCGATGATGCCCAGCGGCTCCCGGCTGGTCGCCAGGACCCGCAGCCGCGGACAGGTCGCCAGCAGCCGCGCCGCCAGCGCGGCGGCCTCCTCGACGACGTGCTCGCAGTTGTCCAGGACGAGCAGGAGCATCCGGTCCGACAGCGCGGCGATCAGGCGGTCGACCGGCGTGTGGGAGCCGCCTTGCGGCTGGAGCCCGTCCCCGCGCGGGCCGAGCGCGCCCAGTAGCGTCAGCAGCTCCCGGTGCAGCGCGGCGAGTTCGGCCGAGGGATCGGCGCCCAGCTCCTCGGCCAGGTGTCTCCGGGTCTCCTCGAACACCACCAGCGCCTCGGCCTGCCCGCCCTCGGCGAACTGGGCGCGCATCAGCAGCCCCGCCGACCGTTCCCTGAGCGGATGGCGGCCGACCAGCTCGCGCAACTCCGGTACGGCCGCGCGGTGCTCACCGAGCCTCAGCTCGCCCTCGATCCGGTCCTCGATCGTCCCGAGCCGAAGCTCCTCCAGCCGTACGGCGGGGGCCCGGGCCGTCTCGCTCTCGGCGACCGCGACCTCGGCCAACGCGGGCCCCCGCCACAGCTTCAGCGCCTCGCGCAGCAGCGCGACCGACCGCCCGGGGTCGCCCTCGCGCAGCGCGGCCCGGCCCTCCCGGGCCAGCCGCTCGAACCAGCAGGCGTCCACGTCATCGGGCGCCACCACGATCCGATATCCCGCTCCGGCCCGCTCGATCGCGGCCGCCGGGCCCAGCGCCGTACGCAGCCTGGACACCTGGGACTGCAGCGCATGCGCCGACAGCCCGCCGCCCGGGTCGAGTTCCTCGGCCAGCCGGTCTGACGACACGACCTCACCGGGACGGACCAGCAGCAGCGCCAGCAGCGCCCGGCGGGCCGGCCCGCCCAGCGGCGCCTCGGTCCCGTCGTCGTGCCACGCCCGGGTCTCGCCGAGGATTCCGAACCGCATGCCGGTGATTATGCACACGCCAAAGCGGCCCGGTGACCGACTGGTCGGTCACCGGGCCGCTCGATGGAGTGAAGCGCCAGGCGCTACTCCGACCGCTTGGGCTTGGGCCGCCACACCACCAGCGCGCTGGTCTGCCGGACCTGGTCGTAGGGGACCAGGTCGCGGCGGTAGGAGGCGTGGACCGCGGCCTCGCGCTGCTGCATCGCCGCGGCCGCGCCCTCGACCGCGGACTGGAGTTCGGCGACGCGCTCCTGGAGGGCGGCGACCTGGTTCTCCAGTTCGATGATGCGCTTGATACCGGCGAGGTTGATGCCCTCGTCCTGGGAGAGCTGCTGCACCTGGCGGAGCAGCTGGATGTCGCGGGCCGAGTAGCGGCGGCCGCGGCCGGCCGTACGGTCGGGGGAGACCAGACCCAGACGGTCGTACTGGCGCAGGGTCTGCGGGTGCAGCCCGGAGAGCTGGGCGGCGACCGAGATGACGTACACCGGCGACTCGTCGGTCAGCTCGTACGGGTTGCGGCTCCTCGCCCCGCCCATGCCACTTCTGCCTCCGGGCCCTCGGCCAGACGTCTCCATCGGGTCACGCTCCCTTCGCGGACTGGAACAGCTCCGCCCGCGGGTCCTCCCCCGCGGTCGCCTCTCGGTACGACTCCAGCGCCTCGCGCGCCTCGTCGCTGAGGTCCTTGGGGACGGTGACCTCGACGGTGACCAGGAGGTCGCCGCGGGTGCCGTCCTTGCGCACCGCGCCCTTGCCGCGGGCGCGCATCGTGCGGCCGTTGGGCGTGCCGGCCGGCAGTTTGAGGGTGA
This sequence comes from Streptomyces sp. NPDC000941, assembly GCF_053599555.1. NCBI lineage: Bacteria > Bacillati > Actinomycetota > Actinomycetes > Kitasatosporales > Streptomycetaceae > Streptomyces > Streptomyces sp. NPDC000941. Next base: position 31,359 of record NZ_JBSFMM010000117.1, on the reverse strand, counting down.
CCGGGGGGCCGCCGAGCGTGGGGACCTTGATCTCGCCGCCGAGCGCCGCCTCCGGGAGGGTGACGGGCACGGTGACGGTGAGGTTGTCGCCCTTGCGGCCGAAGACCGGGTGGGGGTCCACATGGACCACCACGTACAGGTCGCCGGCCGGGCCGCCGGTCTCGCCCGGGGCGCCCTTGCCGCGCAGCCGGATCCGCTGGCCGTCGCTGACGCCCGCGGGTATCCGCACCTGCATGGTGCGGGCGCTGCGGGCGCGCCCGCTGCCCTTGCAGGTCTCGCAGGGGTTCTGCGCGATCAGGCCGCGGCCGCGGCAGTCCACGCACGGGTCGGTGAGCGAGAAGCCGCCCCCGCCGCCGCGGCTGACCTGGCCGGTGCCGACGCAGGTCGGGCACACGCGGGGGGTGCCGTTCGCGTCGCCGGTGCCCGAGCACGCCTTGCACGGGGCCTGGCTGGACATCCGCAGCGGGACCGTGGCCCCCTCCACCGCCTCGGTGAAGCTCAGCGTCACCTCGGACTCGATGTCCTGGCCGCGGCGCGGCTGGGCACGGGTGCCGGTGCCACGGTTGAAGAGTCCGCCGAAGACGTCCCCGAGGCCGCCGCCGAAACCGCCGGCCGCTCCGCCGCCGCCCGGCTGGGCGCCACCGCCGCCGAAGAGGTCGCCGAGGTCGAAGTTGAAGCTGCCGGGGCCGCCCGCGCCCGGCCCCGGGCGGAATCCGCCGTTGCCGAACAGGGCGCGGGCCTCGTCGTACTCCTTGCGCCGCTTGGGGTCGCCGAGGACGTCGTTCGCCTCGGAGATCTCCTTGAAGCGCTCCTCGGCCTTGGCGTCGCCCTTGTTGGCGTCCGGGTGGAACTCGCGGGCGAGCTTCCGGTACGCCTTCTTGATCTCCGCCTCGGTGGCGTCCTTGGGGACGCCGAGGACCTTGTAGTAGTCCTTCTCGACGAAGTCCTTGGTGCTCATCCTCGACGTCCCTCCTCTCCTGCCACCGCTGTCACGTCAGCTGTCACGTCAGCCCTCGTCCGGGCCACCGCTCTCCTCGTCCGGCGTCTCGTCCCCCTTGGGCTGGGCGCCCGGCTGGGGTTCGGCGACCGCGACCCGCGCCGGGCGGATCGTACGCTCGCCGATTCGATACCCCGGCTGCAGAATCTGCACGCACGTGGTTTCGGTGACGTCCGGTGCGTACGAGTGCATCAGCGCCTCGTGCACCAGCGGGTCGAAGGGCTCGCCCTCCGTGCCGAACTGCTGCAGCCCCATCTTTTGCGCGACCGTCTCCAGCGATTCGGCGACGGACTTGAAGCCGCCGACGAGCTCGTCGTGGTCACGGGCGCGGCCGATGTCGTCGAGCACGGGAAGCAGCTCGGTCAGGAGGTTCGCCACGGCGATCTCCTTGACCGTGACCCGGTCCCGCTCGACCCGGCGTCGATAGTTCTGGTACTCCGCCTGGAGCCGCTGGAGGTCTGCCGTCCGCTCGCCGAGCGCCGTACGGACCTGGTCCAGCTGGGCCTGGATGGCCACCTGCTCGAGGTCCCCTGCCGGGGCTGCCGGGCCCGCCTTGTCGGCGGACCCGGCGGCACCCTTGGCCGCATCGTCAGGGGTCTGTGCGGCCTCGGAGGGGACGTCGGGCTGCTCCTCGAAGCCCGGGGTCTCCTCCGTCACGCGGCACCACCCTGGCCCTGGCCCTGGCCCTTGTTGTCGGCCTTCTCGTCGTCCACGATCTCGGCGTCCACGACGTCGTCGTCGGCCTTGGCCTGGCCGCCGGCCGCGCCCGCTCCACCTGCCGCGCCCGCCGCGCCCGCGCCGTCCGGCTGGGCGTTGGCGTACAGCGCCTGGCCCAGCTTCTGGCTGACGGCCGCGACCTTCTCGGTGGCGGTGCGGATCTCGGCGGTGTCGTCGCCCTTGAGCTTTTCCTTCAGCTCGCCGAGCGCGGTCTCGACCTCGGTCTTGACGTCGCCGGGGACCTTGTCCTCGTTGTCCTTGAGGAACTTCTCGGTCTGGTAGACCAGCTGCTCGGCCTGGTTGCGGGTCTCGGCGGCCTCGCGGCGCTTGTGGTCCTCCTCCGCGTACTGGTCGGCCTCGCGCATCATGCGGTCGATGTCGTCCTTCGGCAGCGCGGAGCCGCCGGTGACGGTCATCTTCTGCTCCTTGCCGGTGCCGAGGTCCTTGGCGCCGACGTGCATGATCCCGTTGGCGTCGATGTCGAAGGTGACCTCGATCTGCGGCACGCCGCGCGGGGCCGGCGGCAGGCCGGTCAGCTCGAACATGCCGAGCTTCTTGTTGTACGCCGCGATCTCGCGCTCGCCCTGGTAGACCTGGATCTGCACGGACGGCTGGTTGTCCTCGGCCGTGGTGAAGATCTCCGAGCGCTTGGTCGGAATGGTCGTGTTGCGCTCGATCAGCTTGGTCATGATGCCGCCCTTGGTCTCGATACCGAGGGACAGCGGGGTGACGTCCAGCAGCAGGACGTCCTTGACCTCACCCTTGAGGACACCGGCCTGGAGCGAGGCGCCGATGGCGACGACCTCGTCCGGGTTGACGCCCTTGTTGGCCTCCTTGCCGCCGGTCAGCTCCTTGACGAGCTCGGCGACGGCGGGCATCCGGGTCGAGCCGCCGACCAGGACCACGTGGTCGATCTCGGAGAGGGCGATGCCCGCGTCCTTGATCACGTTGTGGAAGGGGACCTTGCAGCGATCGAGCAGGTCGCTGGTCAGCTGCTGGAACTGGGCGCGGGTGAGCTTCTCGTCCAGGTGCAGCGGGCCCTCGGCGGACGCCGTGATGTAGGGCAGGTTGATGGTGGTCTCGGTCGAGCTGGAGAGCTCGATCTTCGCCTTCTCAGCGGCCTCACGGAGGCGCTGCAGGGCCATCTTGTCCTTGCCCAGGTCGACGCCGTGGCCGTTGTTGAACTGCTTGACCAGGTAGTCGACGACGCGCTGGTCCCAGTCGTCACCACCGAGGTGGTTGTCACCGTTGGTGGCCTTGACCTCGACCACGCCGTCGCCGATCTCCAGCAGCGAGACGTCGAAGGTGCCGCCGCCGAGGTCGAAGACCAGAATGGTCTGGTCGTCCTTCTCGAGCCCGTAGGCGAGGGCGGCGGCGGTAGGCTCGTTGACGATACGCAGGACGTTGAGGCCCGCGATCTCACCGGCTTCCTTGGTGGCCTGGCGCTCGGCGTCGTTGAAGTACGCCGGGACGGTGATGACCGCGTCCGCGACCTTCTCGCCCAGGTAGGCCTCGGCGTCCCGCTTGAGCTTCTGCAGAATGAAGGCGCTCATCTGCTGCGGGTTGAAGTTCTTGCCGTCGAGGTTGATGTGCCAGTCGGTGCCCATGTGGCGCTTGACCGACCGGATGGTCCGGTCCACGTTGGTCACGGCCTGGCGCTTGGCGACCTCACCGACCAGGACCTCGCCGTTCTTGGCGAAGGCGACGACGGACGGCGTGGTCCTGGCGCCCTCGGCGTTGGTGATGACGGTGGGCTCACCGCCTTCGAGCACACTGACGACGGAGTTCGTCGTACCCAGGTCGATGCCGACCGCACGAGCCATTTCGCAATCCTCCAGCTACACAGCATTGAGTGGAACAGGCTCAAGAGTGCATGATCAACTTCTGCGTGTCAACAGACCTGAGTCGAGTGGGCTCAACTTTTATATGGCCCTTATGGACAGGACACGGACAAGAGGAAGGGAGGACCGGGGACATGGCCCCCCATGCGAACCCCACGCGACTCCCGCATGGCCCCCGCACGACCCCCGCACGACCCCCGTAGACGCGGCCACGCGGCGGCCAAGCGACGCAGATCACCGGCCGGTCGGCTACATAGGCCAGCGCTTCCCCGGGTAATCTCGGTCAAGACCAGATAAGTTACTGCTTAGTAATTCCGCTCTCGCAGGTTCGAGGAGCCCCCATGCAACTCGCCGCGATCATCGTGTCGCTGGTCCTCACCGCGGTCGGCGTTGCCCTGCTCGGCCGCGCCATCGCGCAGTTCGTGCGCTTCTTCAAACTCGGCGCGCCGGTGCCGGCGGGCGCCCGGACCGACAACCCCTATCAGCGCAGCGTGACGCTGGTGAAGGAGTTCCTGGCGCACACCCGGATGAACAAGTGGGGCATCGTCGGCATCGCCCACTGGTTCGTCGCGATCGGCTTCCTGACCCTGCCGCCGACCATCATCAACGCCTACGGCCAGCTCTTCCAGGCGGACTGGACGCTGCCGATCCTCGGCGGCTTCCTCCCGTACGAGCTGTACGTCGAGTTCATCGGCACGATGACCACGCTCGGCATCGCGACCCTGATCGTGATCCGGCTGCTCAACCTGCCCAGCCGGGCCGGCCGCAAGTCGCGGTTCGCCGGTTCCACGGCCTGGCAGGCGTACTTCGTCGAGTACGTCATCCTCATCATCGGCCTGGCGATCATGGCGCTGCGCGGCACGGAAGGCGCGCTGCACCACGTCGACTCGTACGAGCCGGAGTACTTCGCCTCGTATCCGCTGGTGCTGCTCTTCAAGAGCCTCAGCATCGGCACCGTGCAGAACCTGACCTACCTGTTCGCGATGATCAAGCTCGGGACGACGATGGTCTGGATGATCACGGTCTCCGTGAACATCGACATGAGCGTCGCCTGGCACCGCTTCCTCGCCTTCCCCAACATCTGGTTCAAGCGCGAGTCGAGCGGGGACGTGGCGCTTGGCGCGCTGCAGCCGATGACCTCGGCCGGCAAGCCGATCGACTTCGAGGACCCGGGCGAGGACGACCAGTTCGGCGTCTCGCAGATCGAGCACTACTCCTGGAAGGGCCTGCTCGACTTCTCCACCTGCACCGAGTGCGGCCGCTGCCAGTCGCAGTGCCCCGCCTGGAACACCGGCAAGCCGCTCTCGCCCAAGCTGCTGATCATGTCGCTGCGCGACCACTCGCACGCCAAGGCGCCGTATCTGCTCGCGGGCGGCGGGAAGGACGCCGAGGGGGAGGAGAAGGCGTCCGAGGAGCAGCTTGCCTCCGTACCCGCCGCGGCGCTGGCCGAGGCCGAGCGGCCGATGATCGGCACGCTGGAAGAGAATGGCGTCATCGACCCCGATGTGCTGTGGTCCTGCACCACCTGCGGCGCTTGTGTCGAGCAGTGCCCCGTCGACATCGAGCACGTCGACCACATCGTGGACATGCGCCGCTACCAGGTGATGATCGAGTCCTCGTTCCCGTCGGAGGCGGGCACGATGCTCAAGAACCTGGAGAAGAAGGGCAACCCCTGGGGGCTCGCGAAGAAGCAGCGGCTGGCATGGACCAAGGAAGTCGAGTTCGAGGTCCCGGTCGTCGGCAAGGACGTCGAGGACCTGTCCGAGGTCGACTACCTCTACTGGGTCGGCTGCGCGGGCGCGCTTGAAGACCGCGCGAAGAAAACCACCAAGGCCTTCGCGGAACTGCTGCACATCGCGGGCGTCAAGTTCGCGATCATGGGCGGCGACGAGGCGTGCACCGGTGACTCCGCCCGCCGCCTGGGCAACGAATTCCTCTTCCAGCAGCTCGGCCAGCAGAACGTCGAGATGCTGAACATGGCCTTCGGCGAGGATGCTGATGAGGGTGTGGTCGTCGAGAAGTCCAAGAAGAAGATCGTCGCGACCTGCCCGCACTGCTTCAACACGATCGCGAACGAATACCCGCAGCTCGGCGGCCACTACGAGGTCATCCACCACACCCAGCTGCTGCAGCACCTCATCGACGAGGGCAAGCTGATCCCGGTCACCCCGGTCGAAGGGCTCATCACCTACCACGACCCCTGCTACCTGGGCCGGCACAACAAGGTCTACACCCCGCCGCGCGAGATCATCGCCAAGGTGCCCGGGCTGCGCAACGAGGAGATGCACCGCCACAAGGAGCGCGGCTTCTGCTGTGGCGCGGGTGGCGCCCGGATGTGGATGGAAGAGCGCATCGGCAAGCGCATCAACGACGAGCGCGTGGACGAGGCGCTGTCCCTCAACCCGGACATCGTCTCCACCGCCTGCCCGTTCTGCCTCGTCATGCTGACCGACTCCGTCAACGGCAAAAAGAACGATGGCAAGGCGAAGGAGTCGCTGCAGGTCGTGGACGTCGCGCAGCTGCTGCTCGACTCCGTCAGGACGCCCGGGGAGCCGGAGGACGACGGCGAGACGGCGGAGGAACCGGAGCCGGAGCCGGTGAAGTAGCGGACATCTCCAGACGCGCCGACGGGCTTGATCCGACTGACCGGATCAAGCCCGTCGGGCATTGGGGCCGTTGCGTCTTTACGGCGTGGGGTCAGGCACCCTACCCCCGCCGCTTACCGCGCTCCGGCAGTGTCTGCTCCGTCCAGATGACCTTGCCCTCCGCCGTGTATCTCGTCCCCCACCGGTCGGCGAAGCGCGAGACGAGGAACAGCCCGCGCCCGCCCTCGTCCTCCGTCGCCGCGTACCGCAGATGCGGCGAGGTGCTGCTGGTGTCGGACACCTCGCAGATCAGGCTGCGGTCGCACAGCAGCCGCACCCGGATCGGCCCGGTCGCGTACCGGATCGCGTTGGTGATCAGCTCGCTGAGGATGAGCTCGGTGGTGAACGCGACGTCGCCCAGATCCCACTCGGCCAGCCGCGCCGCCACGGCGGCGCGCACCGCGGAGACCAGGGCCGGTTCGGACGGCACCTCCCAGTCCGCGATCCGCTCCGGCTCCAGCACCCGCGTACACGCGACGATCAGCGCGATGTCGTCGCCGGGGGTGTCGGGCAGCATCTCGGCGAGCACCGCCGTACAGGTCTCCTCCGGCGTCCGCCCGGCGTGGGAGAGGGAGGCGCGCAGCAGCTCCAGGCCCTCCTCGATGTCCCGGTCGCGCTTCTCGACCAGGCCGTCGGTGTAGAGCACGAGATGGCTGCCCTCGGGCAGCTGCAGCTCCACCGTCTCGAAGGGCAGGGTGCCCAGGCCCAGCGGCGGCCCGGCGGGCACCTCGGGGAACTCCACGGAGCCGTCGGGGGCGACCACCGCGGGCGGCGGATGTCCGGCCCGGGCCATCGTGCAGCGCCGGGAGACCGGGTCGTAGATCGCGTACAGACAGGTGGCGCCGATGATCACACCGCCGCCTTCCAGGCTCTCCGAGGTCTCGTCCTGGTCGATCCGGGCGATCAGATCGTCCAGGTGGGAAAGGATCTCGTCGGGCGGCAGATCGAGGGTGGAGAAGTTGTGCACGGCGGTACGCAGCCGCCCCATCGTGGCCGCGGCATGCAGCCCGTGCCCGACCACATCGCCCACCACCAGCGCCACCCGCGCCCCCGGCAGCGGAATCACATCGAACCAGTCGCCGCCCACCCCCGACTCCGCCGGCAGATAGCGATACGCCACATCCAGCGCGCTCTGCTCGGGCAGCACCTGCGGCAGCAGGCTGCGCTGCAGCGTCACGGCCATCGTGTGCTCGCGCGTATAGCGCCGCGCGTTGTCGATGGACACCGCGGCCCGGGCGACCAGTTCCTCCGCGAGGGAGACGTCGTCCTCCTCGAAGGGCTCGGGCTTCTCCGAGCGCATGAACGTGGCGATGCCCAGGATCACGCCCCGGGCCCGCAGCGGGACCGCGATCATGGAGTGGATGCCGCAGTCGACGATCGCCCGCGCCCGCTCCGGATCGTGCTCATGCCACCCGGCGAAGTCGGGAAGCACGGCCTCCACCGTCGTCTCACCGCTGGCGTACCCCTTGGCCTGGGGCGTGGCGGGCCCGTAACGGATCATCCCGCCCAGCGGATAGAGCGGTACGTCCTCGCGGATGCCGCTGAGGGCGGTGCGGCGCAGCGAGGTGCGCGCCGTGGAGCCGCTGCCCGTCGCCGCGCCGTTCGGCTCCTCGCCGCGCAGCACCGGGTCCACCAGGTCCACCGCCACATAGTCGGCGAACCGTTCCACCGCGTACTCGGTCAGCTCCTGGGCCGTACGCACCACATCCAGCGTGGTGCCGATCCGCAGACCCGCGTCGTACAGCAACTTCAGCCGCTTGCGGGCCAGATCGACCTTGCCGGACAGCGTACGCAGCTCGGTGGTGTCCCGGAGGGTCGCGACGCTGCCGGGCGGCCCGCCGTTGCGGTCGGTCGGCCGGTGGCTGACGGTCAGCAGCCGCTCGCCCGCCTTGTGCACCTCGTCGGTGGCGGCGCGGCCCGAGACCAGCAGCTCGGCCGTGCTCTCGTCGAAGCCGAGGTCGGCGACGGGGCGCCCCTCGGCGTCCGGCGGCAGGTCGAACAGCCGGCGCGCCTCGTCGTTGGCCAGCATCAGCCGCCGGTCGCCGTCGACGATCAGCACGCCCTCCCGTACGGCATGCAGCACCGCGTCATGGTGCTCGTACATCCGGGTCATCTCGCCCGGGTCCAGGCCGTGGGTCTGCCGGCGCAGCCGCCTGCTGACCAGCGCCGTACCGCCCATGGCCAGGGTGAGGGCGGCGGCGACACCGCCGAGGAGGATCGGCAGCTGCCGGTCGACCGCGCCGCTCACCTTCTTCACCGTGATCCCGGCGGCGACCAGCCCGACGACCTTGCCCCGGCTGTCGGTGACGGGCACCACGGCCCGTACGGAGGGGCCCAGCGTGCCCGTGGACGTCTCCGTGACGGTGCCGCCCTCCGCGGCCTCGCGGTAGCTCCCGCGGAAGTGGTGGCCGATCTCGCTCGCGGTGGGGTGGGTGTAGCGGATCCCGTCCGTCGTCAGGACGACGACGAAGTCGACGCCGGCCCTGTTGCGGGCGCGCTCGGCGCGCGGCTGCAGGATCGCGGTCGGGTCGGGGGAGCGCAGCGCCTCGACCATGCCCGGGGCGCTGGCGAAGGCCTCGGCGACGGCCAGCGAGCGGCGGCGGGCCTCCAGGTCGGTGTCGTGCCTGGACTGCAGCACGAGGGCCGCCGCGGCGGCGACGGCGAGCAGCAGCACGACCGCCACCTGCAGGAAGAACACCTGGCTCGCGACCGTACGGGTGAGGCGGGGCACGGCGCGCAGCACGGACCGGGCGGGGCGGGTCGGGCGGGCTGGGCGGGTCGGCCGGGTGGAGGGGGCGGGGGCGGGGGCAGGCCGGGTGACGCGGCCGGCGGGCTCGCGGCTCTCCGGGGCACGGCTTTCCGGGGCACGGCGGTGTGGGGCACGGCGGTGTGGGGCACGGGCTCCCGAAGCGCGGGCTCCCGGTTCATTTTCCGCGTCTCGGCGGTCGGGCTCCGGGGGCGGCTCGGGGCCGCCGTCGGGCGACGGTAACGGCTGCGGAATCGCTTCGCCATGGTGCTCACCGACCCCGGCCTCGACCCCAGCCCCGGCCTCAGCTTCCGCGCACGGCCCGACCCCGTCCCCTGCTTCGGCCCCAGCCCCGTCCTCAGCCTCCGCGCGCGGGCGTGCGCGGCGCCCGCGCTGCCGACGGTCGGTCAGCGCGCGGGCCAGCGGCACCCGGGACAGGCCGAAGGATCCGGCCATGTCACCGTCACCGCTTCTGTCGCTCTCGTCCTCCGGCGGGCGAGCGGCATCCGCCGCGGCCGGCCGACCACTTGTATCCGACATCTGATTACGCTCCGCCCGCTCCCCTCCCCCACGTCCTTTTCACCCGCTCAAAAACCACCCGCATGCCGTGCAGTACGACCATGGCCGCCCCCGCCTCAACCGCTCCGAACATGACTCGATCCTGACCGCGAATTGGCCCTTCTCACAACAACGTTGCGGATCTCTACAGGATCATGCCCCAAACCTCCGCACAGGAATGTCCTGAACAGCCCTTCCGCACCAAAAGTCATCTCTACAGCCAACCAGATCTTCCGAAACTGAAACGCCCGGAAGATACCGACATACATCCCTTGTCCCGCCGATACAGAGGGCGCTTCGGCTCCGCTCCCCTCACCCCGGAACAACGACAACTGACTCGCGCTCCCTGCCAGTTCGCCTTCACAACACCCCCGCACCATGGACGCGCAACCCTTCGAACGCCCCACGAGTCACACCCGCCAGGAGTTCCCGGCTCCGCATAAGGCCGACCCCGGGAGGCCGTAACGTACGCGCTCCCCCGTGCGCCCCGTACGCCCCGCGCGCCCCCTCGGCGGCGCCGTCACGAGAAGCAACAGCCGCACACGTACCACCCGCCGCACCCCCTAGGAGCCCGCCCATGCACCCCCGCAGCCGAAGGACCCCGACCGCCCGCCGCCCCGGGGCGCTGGCCTGCGCCGCGGCGACTCTGGCGGCGCTGCTCACCGCATGCGGCAGCTCCGGCGGTTCCGGCGGTTCCGGCGACGACGGCCTCAAGGACCCCAAGGACTTCAGGGGCCAGAAGGGAGACGAGCGGACGGCGGCGCCCGGTGGCTCCCGCTCCGGCGCCCCGGTCACCACCCCCACCGCGACCGCGCCCATCCCCCGGGGCAAGGGCAGCAAGCTGCCCGACGACCTCAACGGCGACGGCTACCCCGAACTCGCGCTCACGCTCGTCGGGAGCAAGGAGGAGACCCAGCCCACCCGGCTCGCCTTCGTCCACGGCTCGTCCCGCGGCGCCAACCCCGCCACCCGCACCGTGCTCACCCTCGATGACCTCGGCCTGCCCGCCCGCGGCGCGGACGTGCCGCCCGTGGACACGACCAGAATCGCCACGGCAGACCTCGACGGCGACGGCTACGCCGACCTGGTCACCCCGGTCAACGAGCGGCTCGGCGAGGCCGCGGCCGACCGCCTCCACACCACCGTACGGACCGTCCCGTACATCACCTGGGGCAGCGCCGACAGCCCGCGGCGCGGCGCCGCCGCCACCCGCGCCCGGCTGGCCGGCCCGGACGACAGCGTGGACCTGCGACGGCCGACGGTGGGGGACTTCGACGGGGACGGCCACCACGACCTGGCGATGGTGCGCGCGGACCGCGAGTCCTTCCTCCTGCTCTACGGGCCGTTCGGCCGGGACGGCAGGGCCGCCAGGGCGGTGCCGTACCAGAGCCCGCTCGACAGCGGCGGCGACATCAGCGAGCTGTTCGCGGACACCATCGACGGCGACCGCGACCGGCCCACCGACCTGGTGGTGCACGCCATGAACGACGACGACCAGTCCGCCTCCGTACTCCTGACCGCGGGCCCGGACGGCCTCGCCCGCACCGGCCACCCGCTGCGCGAGGGCAACGCGATCGCCTTCGGCGACTTCGACGGGGACGGCCTGCGGGACGTGGCGGTCGGCGACAGCGGCACCCGTAACAACGAGCCGGGCTACGAGACGGAGGCGCCGGATGTGGACCACACGCTGACCGTCTACACGAAGAAGACCCCCAAGGACGCGCCCATCAACATCGCGAACATGGCGGGCGGCCTGGCAGCCGCTGACACCGACGGGAACGGCACCGACGAGCTGGCCGTGGCGCTCGATACGGGCGGCGTCGAGCTCATCACCGTCCAGCCGGACTCCCCGGGCGACATCGCGCGCCGCCACACCCTCACCCGTACCGCCCCCGCCCGCGTGGACGGCGAGAAGATAGGGAAGACCCGGCGCGCCGCCCGGCTCTACGGCGCCCGCGACTTCGACCAGGACGGCAAGGACGAGGTCGTCCTCGCCTGGGGCCGCGACGCGGTCTTCGCCCTGTACGGTGACCGGCCGGAGTGGTGGTGGATCACCGACGGCACGGCCGACAAGACCGCGTTCAACGCCGGCCCCTTCACCACGGACACCCGCTGACGGACACCCACTGACGGACACCGACCGACGGACACCGACCGACCGGCAGACCCCCGCCCGCCCCGGGGGAAAACCCCTCAGGGTCCCCCTAAGGGATGTCACAGGTCGGCCGCAATGCCGGACCTGTTCTGAGAGGTCCGGCACCCCAGTCGCTACGACCGGGTACGTTCGAATCGTGGCTGGATTCAGGATCGGACGCGGACGGGACTCCCGGTCCGCGCAACAAGGGCAGCAGCAACCACCGCAGCAGCAGCCGTACGGCCGGCAGCCGCCGCCGCACGGCGGGCAGCCGCCGCAGTGGCAGCAGCCCGCCTCACACGGAGAGCCGGAGTACTTCGGCGGCCAGGACCCGCACTACGGCCCGCAGCAGGGCCATGGCCCGGGCGGCGGCCATGGCCCGGGCCCGGGCTATGGCCAGGGCGGCGGCTCGTACAGCAACAACAATCCGGGCCATACGCAGCAGTTCAGCATCGGCGATGCGCCCGACGCCTACGACCCGTACGGCCAGGACCCCGGCTACGGCCCCGACCCCGGCTCGTACGACGACGGCTACGGCAACACCTACCGCGCCGGCGCCTCCACCGCCCCGCCGGCCGGCCCCCGGCTGCCCTGGAAGCAGCTGCTGAGCGGCATCGTGCTGCGCCCGTCGGCCACCTTCTGGCAGATGCGCGACTACGCGATGTGGGGCCCGGCCCTGATCGTGACGTTCGTCTACGGCCTGCTCGTGGTCTTCGGCTTCGACCGGGCCCGCGAGGACGTGCTGAACGCCTCGATGGGCAACAGCATCCCGTGGATCCTCGTCACCGGCGTCACCGTCGTGATCAGCGGCCTGATCCTGGGCGCGGTCACCCACACCCTGGCCCGCCAGCTGGGCGGCGACGGCTCGTACGCACCGACGATCGGCCTGTCGATGCTGATCATGTCCATCACGGACGCACCACGGCTGGTGTTCGCGCTGTTCCTGGGCGGTGACAGCCCGACGGTGCAGGTGCTGGGGTGGGCGACCTGGCTGGCGGCGGGCGCGCTGTTCACGTCGATGGTGAGCAAGTCGCACGACCTGCCGTGGCAGAAGGCGCTGGGGGCGTCGGCGATCCAGCTGATCGCGCTGCTGTCGCTGCTGAAGCTGGGCACCCTGTAAGAAACGCGCAGAGGGGCCCCGCAGGGCCCCTCACCCGACTCCCTTGGGGACTTTCCCTTGGAGCAGGGGATCAGGCGTCCAAAACCTGCCCATCCCGCCGTACGACGGGCGGGTCGACGCTCCAGGGGAAGTTGATCCAATCCTCGGTGCGCTTCCAGACGTACTCGCACTTCACCAGCGACTGCGACTTCTCGTAGATCACCGCACTGCGCACCTCGGCGACCGTGCCGACGCAGAAGTCGCGTACGAGCTTCAGCGTCTTGCCGGTGTCGGCGACATCGTCCGCGATCAGGATCTTCTTCTCGGAGAAGTCGATCGCGTTGGGCACGGGCGCGAGCATCACCGGCATATCGAGGGTCGTCCCGACGCCGGTATAGAACTCCACATTCACCAGATGGATGTTCTTGCAGTCCAGCGCATACGCCAGCCCACCCGCGACAAACACCCCGCCGCGCGCTATGGACAGCACGATGTCCGGCTCGTACCCGTCATCCGCGATCGTCTGCGCCAGCTCCCGCACCGCCGTGCCGAAGCGCTCGTACGTCAGATTCTCCCGCTGCTCACTCACCGGCTCACACCTTCGTCCGGTGGAAGTTCTGGTACGAACGCGACGGCGTCGGCCCGCGCTGCCCCTGGTAGCGGGAGCCGTAACGCTCCGACCCGTACGGATGCTCGGCCGGCGAGGTCAGCCGGAACATACACAGCTGCCCGATCTTCATCCCCGGCCACAGCTTGATCGGCAACGTGGCCACATTCGACAACTCCAGGGTCACATGCCCCGAGAACCCGGGGTCGATGAACCCGGCCGTGGAGTGCGTCAGCAACCCCAGCCGCCCGAGGCTCGACTTCCCCTCCAGCCGCGAGGCGATGTCGTCCGGCAGCGAGATCACCTCGTACGTCGAGGCGAGCACGAACTCCCCGGGGTGCAGGATGAACGCGTCATTTTCCTCAGGCTCCACCAGCCGCGTCAGATCCGGCTGCTCCACCGCCGGGTCGATATGCGGATAACGGTGGTTCTCGAACACCCGAAAGAAGCGGTCCAGCCGCACATCGATGCTCGACGGCTGCACCATCACGGGATCGAACGGATCGATCCGTACCCGCCCGGCGTCGATCTCGGTCCGGATGTCCTTGTCTGAGAGAAGCACGCAACGAGGATACGCAACCAAACCCATGACCTGGGCCCGGCCCATCCGGACCGGGCCCCCAACCGCAATGATCAGAACCCGACGGCCATCAGACCGCAGCGGCCCCTACCGCTTCTACCGCTTCCCACCGGCCACCGGCACCGCCTGCCGCAACCGCGCACAACGCGGACAGCGCAGCAGTCGACCGGGGCCGATCCGGTCGACGGTGAGGTGCTGCATCGGGAACGAAGCGGTGCTGAACACATGCCCTTCGGCACAACGGACGACGGTGCGTTCCATTGAGTCCCTTCCCCATAAACAACGTGGACGACAAAAGCCACATTAGGGGATCAGCCACCCACCACTCCACGCGGCACTCCGCCCCCACGGTACGCCCCAACTCCCCCACCCTTATAGCGCCTTCCCACCCGCCCCGCCCCTGCCTCAAGCCCCCGTCAAACCCTTCCGAAGAACACGAAAACCCCACGGCAAATGCGCCGGGGGTCGGGCATGGGGTACAGTGTGCGACGATGCGACACCGACGGATGGTGTCCTCGCGGGTGTAGTTTAATGGTAGAACATGAGCTTCCCAAGCTCAGAGCGCGGGTTCGATTCCCGTCACCCGCTCCAGCACAAAGCCCCAGGTCACCGACCCGGGGCTTCTTTGTTGCCCGGGGCCACTGGCGTCTCCGTCAACCCGTGACGACGCACCAAGAGCCAGCACAACACGATCAGACTTGGGCCAAACCGATCGGGCCGCGTCCGGTGTTGTGTGGCGGACGAGGCGCGGGCGTAGGCTCAGCCCAGCGACCGCAACAACGGCCAGGCTCATGATGATCGCGTAGACCGCCGCCCAGGAGACGTTTCGATGACCGAACAGCCTTCTGCCCCCGACGGGCCCCTGATCCCCATGCCGGCGCTCACTCCGGCAGCGCTCCGCGCGGCGGTCGCCCAGATCGCCCCCGCCCAGTTGCCGTCTTTCGTCGAGCACCTCGACCGCGCGGTCGAACAAGCCGCCACTCAGAGCACCATCGCTCCACTGCGTACCTTCTTGCAGTGGTGGGGCGAGTTCGTCGCCATCCAGCGCTACCCATCCCGCGCCGCACGCCTGCGCGAGTTGGAGGCCATGGCGCAAGAGGCCACCGACCGCGAGACCCTTCGCTCCGCACTCTTCGAGATCCGGCAGATCACGGACCTGGCCCACCACGAGATCTCCGCGTGAGCGATACCTGGACCTGGGACTACGACCCCGACGCCGAGCATGTCGTAGGCGGCCTGCCGCCCGAAGTCGTGGCCGAGGTAGAGCGCTTGGCTGAGCAGCTGACGGTCCTGGGTCGCGACGCGGTCGACGTCGGCCGCGGAAATCCGCACGGCGGAGGTCTGCGGACACAGGACATCTTCGGGGGACGGGGCTTCTTCATGTTCATGGCGCTGGAACGCCTTGAGCTGGTTGTGATCACCCGCGTGACATGGCTCGGCTGATCAGTCGCTACGGCGCAAGCCTGCATGCGATCGGCCCTTAGCTGCCGCGAGGCGAGCCAGGCGGCCAGGCACACCTGGACGCAGCCCGGCAGGGGTAGCGTCCGCCGCACCAGATGCGCACCAGATACGGCGGTCAACAGCGGTCAATGACGGGTGCCTGGTGGGCCTACCGAACAGTCGACGGCACCAGATTACGCAGGTCAGCGACGTGCTTAGGGCTGATCACCCAGTGATTCCCAAGCTCAGAGCGCGGGTTCGATTCCCGTCACCCGCTCCACGACGAAGGCCCAGGTCGCAGACTCGGGCCTTGTTTGTTGTCTAGACCTCTCTAGGCGTCCCGTGCCCGTTGCGCGCCCGATCAGGCGCCGGGGAGGCCGGCCAGTCTCCTCGCAGCCGACGTTCACTCCGTAGTGCACTCGGTTGCGATATCAGCGCCGCCAGCAGGCCCCATCGGGCATGCTGGAGCCATGAGCAGGTATGCAGCGGCGAAGCCGTCCGTACTGCCGGATTCGCTCGCCGAGCTGAACGGGCCCACCACCGGTGGCGTGACGTTGCCGCGCCACGTCGACTGGGGACCGCACTACGTCTACGACCTGGCTGACGAGGCGGACTTCCGGCTGATGTACGAGCGCGTCATCCGCGAGGCCCAGACACGCGACGACCTCAATGCGTACCTGCACGCGACATCTCTGCGCCAGGTATGGCACGACCTGTTCCTGCCCCTCCCGGTCAGGGCTGCTTGGGAAGCGCGCTTCCCTGAACTCCGCGAGTCCGGCACGACGACAGCGGCTGCCTAGTGGATGAGCTGCACCGCGAGCTGAGACGGTGATCAGCTCGATGACGCGCCACTGTGGGGCCACGACTGTCGTGGGCAGCGGGTTGTGCTCCACCAGCCGCATGGCCACAGCGGCTCGTCCGGTCGAGACAAGACCGCGGAGCCGGATCTCGTGGAGCGAGAAGGGGTTGAACAAGCTGGTGTGGTCGACACGGGAGAGCAGATCGTCGGTCTCCCGCATCACCTGGTCGAAAGGTTCTCCGTTACCAAGTGCACCAGCTGCCCTGGCGAGGAGTGGCAGGGCAGCGGCCCGGGCGTTGTCGTCCGGTGCTGTAGCCGCGGCGCGGCACAGCCGCTGGACGGCCGCGCCCCTCAGGTTCGCCTTGCGCACCTCGTTTCCATGCATGCGCAGCACGTACGAGGTCATGCCCCGGTCCTGGAAGTACTCGGCGATATCAAGGCTTTTGGCAGTCCAGTGGGCGGCCGTGGCCAGTCGCTCCTCGGGCGGCACATTGCCCAAGGCGACGCCGAGGCCTACGCGAGCTCGGGCGAGCAGGTGCAGCACATCGCGCTCGGTATGGCCGTCTTCGATGCGGGCTTCCAGCCGGGCGACAAGCGGCCACAGCTCGGAGACGGCTTCAGAGGCGTGGCCGGACTGCCTGGCGATCTCGGCGAGCCGGACGGTGGACTCGCCGAACTGCAGCATCGCCCGGTGATCCGTGTCAGCGGGATCGGTGATCCCCAGGACGTGCGGCGGCAGTTCCAAGCAGTCGCAGACCCGGCGGCGGGGGCTGACGTCGTCGAGGGCGCGCTTCCCTAGTTCGAGTTCGAGAGCGGAGATGTAGGTCTTGTCGTAGCCGAGGAGCGCGCCGAGCTCGGTCTGGTTCATGCCATGGACCCGGCGGTAGAACCGCAGGATGCTCGACAGGTCTCCGGTGCCGAGAATGAGCTGGGCCTGCGGGGTCGCCCAGTGCCACTGGGTATGCCGGGCCGAAGGCCGCGGACTGGGGAACCGGTTCGTTTCCACTCGCTGCGCGATCTCGCCCCCGCTCACGGTCGGCTACATCCGCCCGTAGTCGTCCAGCTCCACGTCCCTACAGCCGTACCAAGCAGCGATGGCCTGCTTGTAGCCGTCGGGCATGTTCAGCCCGGGCACCTCGTCGGCGGTGAACACGCCGAGCTGCTTGTGCTCATGGCTGACGACCGGAGGCCGGTCGGGGGTCAGTACGGTGCAGGGTGTCTTACCGGACGTCAGCGGGCTGCGGCTGCACGACCTATGGTTACGGCGGATGAGGCGTCAGGACGTGCTGTGGCGTTCCTGGCCTGTCTGCGGGCCTTCCTCGGCGATCGGGCGGGCTCGGCCGGTGCCGGTGTCGATGAGGATCTGCTTGGCCTGCGTGATGTTGTCGACACGGACGGCCCGGGCCATCGCGGCGCGTGCCACGTCGGGCGTCACGTGCGGCGGGACCACCAGCAGGGAGAAGAGATCTCGATCGCCTCGGGTGATGAGGATGGTGTCGTCACCCACCGGGAACGAGTCGATGTGCACGATACGGTCGTCGATGATCATTCGTGTCGGCAGTTCTTCCCAGGCGCTGGAGTCCAGGCCGACGCGCATGACGGGCCCGAGGTGCTCGGTCAGCGCGGTGACCAGGGCGGGAAGCTCGGCGCGTAGGTCGCGGGAACGCGGCCACCAGGCACCGTCGAGAATGCCCTCACGGGTATGTGTCGTCGCCAACCGCAGCAGGGCTGTTCCAGGTTTCACAGCACGGTGGATGGCGTCCGGCAGAAGATTCATTTGTCGCGGGGTCTCGGCGTCGGACATGGTCTGCTCACCCTCTGCGGGGTTCGGTGGACCGCCGGTTTCACCGTACTCCGAGCCCACGCCCAGGCTCACCCACGCCCTGCGAACACAGACCCGGGTTCCTGAAGAAGTCGCTGATCACACGGGGGCTCAGCGGCCCAACGCCCGGAGTACAGTGAAAACACCGGGAGCACTTCGTACACCGGCTTGCACGCGGGTGTCGTTTTCGGCGAGCAACAACACCGGGACGTTGAAGATGCGCCCGGGGACAGGTCCGCGCCATGACCGTGACCATCGACCGTACGTCCGCCCATGAGCGCGCGCCCTCGCCACCGGCTCGCCTGTCCCTGGCTCCGGTGAGCCCGGTTCCAGGTCTTCTGGACGGTGCGTGGTGGCCTCGCTCCCGGGATCTCCTCCGTGAGCTGCCCGCCCTGACGGACGTGCTGGACACACGCTGGGGCCGTATCACTCGCGTCTCCGTGAACCCGACACACTGGCCCGTGATCCCGCGCAAGGTGCCTGTGACCGGGCACACGGTGCACGTGGGCTGGTTCGCTGACGAGCAGGACCCGCACAAGTTGATTCTGCTCTCCTACACCGGGGGCCGCTGGGACCTTCTGGTGATCCCGCCGGAGACGAGTGCGGCCGCCGCCGCCCGGCTGATGGCCGCCGCAGCCACCCCCGGCAGTCTCCTCACCGCCAGCGGTCTGATGGCGAACGAAACCGCCACCCGTGACGCCCGAGAGGCGCTCACCCGGGAGGAGGAGTGGGAGACCGATGGCGGGCCCGCCCCTGTGGCGGCCGGCAGCCGAACCCGACCGGACTCCTGAGCTCCGCCCAGGGGAGGTGAGGATGTGGAGACCGTCATCACCGTGTTCGTGATTATCGCCATGATCATGCTCGGGGTGCTGCTGATCCATCTGCTCAATGGCCAGCACAACGAGCGGATCGCAGCATTCCACTACAGCGATGCCCTGGCGGGAGTCGGCCGACGGAGCCGGAAGAGCCGACAGCCGGCAAGCCCGCCGGATCACCCGTCGTCACCGCCTCACCCCGAACACCGCGACGGAGCCGCGAAAGATGCATGACCTTCTCCTGG
Source organism: Streptomyces sp. NPDC000941 (assembly GCF_053599555.1). Taxonomy (NCBI): domain Bacteria; kingdom Bacillati; phylum Actinomycetota; class Actinomycetes; order Kitasatosporales; family Streptomycetaceae; genus Streptomyces; species Streptomyces sp. NPDC000941. The sequence goes on along the minus strand of NZ_JBSFMM010000117.1, from coordinate 12,314 downwards.
CCTGGGCCGGTGGGTGCGAAGCGTGGCCCCACGGCCACCGCCAGGTCCTCCTGATGAAACGAGGTCACCATGCAGCCACCCGAATCACCCTCGGCAGGGCGCGCCGAGGTGCGTATCGTCTCCGCGTCCCCCGAGGCCGCCCGTCAGGTCGCCGAGGTACTCCGTCGTTGCTTCGCCGGCACCGAACAGCGCAGCTACCCTGCCGGCGCCGATGGCGGAACCCGGCTCCATCTCACCGTGGACACCACGCACACGGCAAAGCCGGCGCGGTCCTGGCTGGTAGCAAGTCAGTCCTCCGGACAAGACCGCCCGCAGACGGATGAAGTCTGAAGCGATGCCCCTCAACGGGTGCGGTCAGGGCACCGCCGCCCCGTGTCCATGCACTCCTCGCACTCCTCGTCGGTGCCCTGCACGTGTGGACGGCAACCATGGCAACACTGCGCGAGCGGAAGAACTACCGCGAAGCGATCATGAAGGCTCTGTATGAGGCCGTGGAAGGCAGTCTGTGATGCCGGAAAAGCACCCCAGGCATAACATGGCGAGTGGGCCGGTGCACTCTCACGTGCAACCGGCCCGAAAGGGCGGCCCCGGTGTGTTTACGCCGGGGCCGTTGTGCCGCCGTCGGCGCGACGGCAGGGAGCAGGGCAATATCCACGAGGTGATCCTCGCTCTGCCTGCGCCTCGACGGTGCGAGCACCTCTACAGGCCAAGGAACAGGACACGGTACCGACGGCTGTGCAGCTCACGGCGATCTTCAGAGTGCGTCGCTGGGCTGATGCGGTAACCACGGCAAGGCGCCTCCGGCGGGGTGCGCACATTGCTCTTCGGCCACCTCAGGCACCGGTCGCGCTCCGGCGACCTGGCGGCAGGTGTCGCAGACCCTCATGTGCGCGATGCTGGGGTGGAGGAGGCAGCAGGACCGAAATGCGGCGAACAGCACTGAGGCTCGCCTCTGTGTGAGGCGCTGCGGCGAAACGAGGTCGCCATGACGGAAGGTGAACGGGACTTCCGTAAAGTCACCGTGGATCGGTCAGAGGGATTCGGTGAGCGGCTGCTGGGTGTGCTGCTGGACCGGGCTCACGAGATGCCGCCCCAGCTGATCGCCCCGCTGGTCGCAGAGGAAGTGGGCAGGATCGGCGGGCGGGACGTCTCGATCCTCCTTCAGGACTACGACCAGCTGATGCTGGCTCCCCTGCCGGGCAGGAGACTCGTGGTCGGGGAGCCCGAGCGGATCGACGATTCTCGGGCCGGCAGGGCTTTTCTCGGCACGGCGACGGTGGAACAGCCGCAGGCCGATGGCGTACGGATGTTCCTGCCGCTGCTGGACGGCAGCGACGTGGTGGGGGTGCTGGCCGTCACCCTGAGCACCGTCGATGACAACGACCGGCGGTTGCTGCGGCGCCTGGCCGGCCTGGTCGCCGACATGCTGGTCACCAAGAACAGCTATACCGATCAGTTCTTCCAGGCCCGGCGCCGTGAGCCAATGAGCCTGGCCGCGGAGATCCAATGGTCACTGCTGCCCCCGCTGACCATGGTCACCCCGCAGGTCGCGGTGGCCGGAATCCTCGAGCCCGCCTACGACGTCGCGGGGGACAGCTTCGACTACGCCCTGAACGACAACATCCTGCACGTGGCTGTCATCGACGCCATGGGTCACGGGCTGGACGCCGCCGTGCTGGCCACCGTCGCCATCGGCGCCTACCGGCACGCCAGACGCGCCGACGTCGGCCTCGCCGACCTGTACATGTTCATGGACACTGCCATCGACAAGCAGTTCGGGCCCGACCACTTCGTCACGGCGCAGATGATGCGCCTGGATATCCGAACCGGCCACCTGCAATGGGTCAACGCCGGGCACCCGGCGCCCCTGTTGATCCGCGATTACCGCGTCGTCCAGGCCCTGGAGAGCCCGGGCACCCTGCCCGTCGGATTCGGCGGCGCCATCCCGCAGATCAGCGACCAGGCGCTGTCCCGCGGCGACCGGATCCTCTTCTTCACCGACGGTCTCATCGAGGAGCACCGCACCGGCGAAGAGCAGTTCGGCGAGGAGCGACTGCTCGACTTCGTGGACCGCGCGGGGTGCGCGGGCGAAGGCGTACAGGAAATGGTGCGCGGCCTGTCCCACACCCTGATGCGAGAACGCGGCGGGGTCACCACTGACGACGCGACGCTCTTCCTGGTCGAGTGGTGCGGGGGCACCGCCGACCATCTCGTCACGGTGTAAGCATGACCAGCAGGTTCCCCCCTGGCTCCGCGGGCGGGGCCCGGCCGCCCGACGCCACGCCGCCCCTACAGGGGCTCATCACGGCCTCGCCCCACCTCACCGCACCCGCCCCGACGCTGCTTCAACCCCCAGCGTTGGTCTCAGCGGCTACCGGAGCGTTCGCCGCTGGGCACCCAGGCGCGGAGACAGCCACGGCGGCTGGACGCGGCGCTCGGGTTTGCCGCTGCAAGGCCGGCCTCGGGCCGGGTGGGCCTGCAGGCGATGCATCCCGCTGAACCGACGGAAATCAAGAACCTTCCGCGCATCCGCTGGCCTCGTGCCCTATCCATGCCCTTCGCAACAGTCCGCAGCGGTCAAAAACGGTGCGACCAAGCCCCCGCGCACACGCCCTTTGGGCCACGTTTTCCCTGGTCAGCCGCACCACAGCCCCGGAGAGTGTCATTGATTCCCAAGCTCAGAGCGCGGGTTCGATTCCCGTCACCCGCTCCACGACGAAGGCCCAGGTCAGCGACCCGGGCCTTGTTTGTTGACCAAGCCCTTCTCTCCCGCAGGCCCCCAGCGGCTTTGCCCTGCGGAATAATCGAGACATGGCATCAACGCCCAACGCCTCCGAGGCCCGCCGCGCCAAGTTCACTCGGCGGCTCCCCGCCGAGCTCTCGGCGCTCGCAGGCCCGGCCCATGGCATCGTCGGCCTTCCGCTGCACATGGCATGGTCGGGGCTAACTCACTTCGATCTTGACCAGCCCCGGCTGAGGATGAGCTTCTACCGGATCGCCCTGGCCGAGGGGATGCACGACGATCTGGTGCAGTACCTCAACCAGGACCTGCTGGTCAGCATGTGGCCCATCCTCCGCACTTTGATCAGCCGCGATATCCGCGACGCCTGGGAGAGCGCCTTCCCCGAGCTGGCTCACCATGCCCAGGCCGTCGCGTGAACCTCACGGACCTGCACCGTCGACTGCTCTCAGATGTGCTTGCCGTGGGAGATGCCTACCCGCTCGTCCTCACCGGCGGCTACGCAGTGCAAGCGCATGGGTTGGTCGACCGGCTCAGCCAGGATCTGGACGTCGCTACAGAGAATCCGGAACGGATGGACAACATCGCACGGACGGTACGCGCGGGGCTGGAAGAACGCGGTTGGCACGTCCGGGCGTTGGAAACCGATCCACTGTCCGCGCGGCTGATCGTCACTGACGTCGGCAGCGGCGAAGAGTGTGAGGTCGACATCCTCAAGGAAGCGCTCTGGCGCCCGCCTGTGAAGACAGAACACGGTCTGGTGCTCTCCCTCGAAGATGTGGTCGGTACCAAGGTGCGCGCATTGGCCGACCGCGGGCTCGCCCGAGACCTGATTGATGTCCGAGCTGCGGCGGACCGTTGGAGTAATACTGAACTGGAAACACTCGGCCGACGCCATGCCCGCGACACCTTCGACCTCGACGACCTCCAGGCCCGGCTCACCGGCATCGACTGGATCGACGACGCCGAGTTCGCCGCGTACGGCCTCGACGAAACAGCCACCGCCGAACTACGCAGATGGGCACAGTCGTGGGCCGACGACATCACGGAGCGGCTCCACGAGCTGGAAGTCGATGACGAGTAGCGCGGCAGGTCGGACAGGTCAGCTCTCGATCCGGCTGCCGCTCGGTGAAGAGGCCGGCCGCTAATCGCTGGTGCAACCGTGGTCGGCCCACTTGGCGAGGAGGTCGGCCAGGCTGGCCAGCGGTGTCGTGATTGGCCAAGGTAGACGCTCCTCGTGCCCCACCCAGGTTAAGTGCACCACAGCCCAAGGGAAGGGACGGCCGGCAACGCTGAACAGCACGTCGTCACATCCTTCGCACCGGGCAGCAGCAGAGACCCGAGCTCCATACAGCGGGTGTTCATGGGCAAGCTCGCGGCGCAACTCCACTTCCAGCACATGCATGCCACCATCAGGCACCCACCACGGGGCGGGGAGCTGCGACGGGTCATCCGGCGTGGGCTGCACAAGCAGATTCTTGCAGGGGCCCACCCTGCGGAAACTGCGATCGAGCCCATCAGCTGTACAGCAACGAAGTACAGCAACCAACCAGGCCGCAGCCCACCGTCACCAGCCCCAGACGACCGGCTGACCAGCCCAGCAGACCTGTGATCACTGCTGAAACCAGCCCCGACCGGGCCGGGAAACCTTGGCCGAACTGCAGATCGAAGTGAGGCAGCAGACCACACTAAGGTGCCGCCATGGAGGACTTTTCGGACCACCCTGCGCACGGAGTCGACAGCCGGGAAGCGCTGGCAGCCGTCCGCACGGCGGCAGGCGAACCGGCCGACGTTCACACTCTCGGCGACCGCATCCGGAGCCTCGACCCACGCCCCACCAGGAACGCTGGGGCCTCCGGCCATGGGCGATGAGTCGCTCGAATGGGCAAGGGTCCAGGCCAGCGGCCCTGAATATTGATTTCACTTGCGCAACTTTCATGAATGAAAGTATCCTCAAAGCAAGTGTTTTGCTCAGCTGAGCCAGGAGGCGAGATCGCCATGGACGGATTTGTGGGGCGCCGAGCCGAACTCAACCTCCTGGACGAACTGTTGGCCCCCGTGCGCACCGGAGGGCGCGGTGGGCGAAGAGGCCGCGCCGTGCTCATCCGGGGGCGTCGGCGCGTCGGCAAGTCCCGCCTGGTGGAGGAATTCCTGGAGCGGACCGGACTTCCGCACGTCTTCTTCACCGCCGTCGGCGGCTCCAGGAAGGAAGACCTCGCGGGCTTCACCGCCGAGCTAGCCGCCTCCACCCTCCCCGAGGCCGCGCGCTTCGGGGACTTCGCCAGCCCCCAGACCTGGGACGCCGCCCTGAGCCTGCTCGCCGGCGCGCTGCCCACTGACGCACCGAGCATCGTCGTCCTCGACGAGATGCCTTACCTCGTACGCGAGGACCCCAGCTTCGAGGGCGCGCTGCAGAAGACATTCGACCGGACCCTGTCCAAGCTCCCCGTACTGCTCATCCTCATCGGCTCCGATCTGGCCATGATGGAGCAGCTCAACACCTACGGACGGCCCTTCTACCAGCGCGGAACCGAGATGGTCGTCCCCCCGCTCAATCCGGCCGAGGTCGCCGCCATGCTCGACCTGCCCCCGGCCGATGCCTTCGATGCCTACCTGATCAGCGGCGGACTGCCGCTGATCCTCGAGGAATGGCCACACGGCGCCGGACTGTGGGACTACCTGGGACAGGCCCTGCGCCGCCCGACCTCGGCCCTGCTCGTCAGCGGCGAGCGCACTCTGGCCGCCGAGTTCCCCACTGAGGCACAAGCCCGTACCGTGCTCGGCGCCATCGGTCACGGGGAACGCACCTTCACCCTGATCGGACGCGCCGCCGGAGACCTCAACCCCGGCTCCGTCAAGCGCTCCCTCGAACCGCTCACCGCACGCCGCATGGTCGCCGCCGACGCACCGCTGTCCACCCGGCCCAGCCGCGAGACCCGCTACCGGATCGACGACCCGTACCTGCGATTCTGGCTCTCCTTCATCGGCCCGGCCATCCCGACGATCGAACGCGGCCGCGGCGATCGCGTCCTCGCGACGATCCGCACCAGCTGGACGTCCTGGCGGGGCCGCGCCATCGAGCCCGTGATCCGCGACGCCCTCTGGCGCTTGGCCGACGACCGTCTACCCGAAGGCACCGACGCCATCGGGGGCTACTGGACCCGCACCAACGACCCCGAAATCGACATCGTCGGAGCCGACCGCTCCCCCATCGCCAAGAAGATCACGCTCGTCGGTTCGGTCAAGTGGCTGGAGAGCAAGCCCTTCGACTCTCGCGACCTCGCCCGCCTCATCACCCACCGCTCCCAGCTGCCCGGCGCCGACGACACCACCCCCCTGCTCGCCGTGGCCCGCAGCGGCTGCACCGCCGAAGGCATCCCACACCTGACCCCGGACCAACTCATCAGAGCCTGGACATGACAACCCAGCAGCCCAGGTCAGGGGCTCGCTTCGCTAACCTGGGCCACCGTGTTGTCCAGGCCGATTCAGGAACCGCGCACGGCTTGCGAGAGCATCATCGCTCCACTGCGTACCTTCTTGCAGTGGTGGGGCGAGTTCGTCGCCATCCAGCGCTACCCATCCCGCGCCGCACGCCTGCACGAACCGGAGGCCGTAGCGCAGGAGGCCACCGACCGCGAGACCCACGCTTCCGACGCGAAAGCCCTGGTACCGCAGGTCGTCTGGGGGAACGGCTGTCGGCTCAATCGGTCTTGACGGGGGTCAGGCTGAACCCGTCGTTGGGCTTGCCCGCAAGAAGGTCGGCCAGCCCGCCGCTGAGCGCGTACGTCGTCCCGTCCGGTCCCGCGGTCACGTCGTTGGTGACGGGATCCTTGACGGTGTCGGTGACCTTCACCGTGGCCTTCTTCCAGCCGTCACGGGGCTCCACACGCTGGATCTGGGCGGGCTTGCCGGTCAGCAGACCACTGCTGACCGCCGCGATCGAGCCGTCCTTCAGGAGCCGCATGCCGGCCGTGGGGGACCCCAGCGGCGCGGAGAGCTTCACCTCCTGCGCCTTTTCGGGATGTTTGACGGGCACCCGTACCAGGGAGCCGTCGGCCATGGCGATGATCAGCTGGTTTCCCTCCACCCACTCCACCGCTGACATGCCCACATCGTTCAGGAAGTCGGGAATGTCAAGCGTGCCCTTGAGCAGGTCGTTCTGCAGAAATACCGAGGCGCGGCCCGTGCGGTCGATGCGGAACAGCGTCGGGGTCAGCTCGTCGACGGCGTACGCGGTGCCGTCGGGCGCCACCGTCACGTCGGAGATCAGGTGCTGCTTGCCGTCCAGGGTGACCGCGGTCAGATCGACGCACCAGTTCTGCTTCCCGCTCTTCAGGTCGTAGCTGCCCACACCGGCGACGCGGAAGGGGGCGTTCTTCCTTGAACGGTCGGCAGTGCCGTAGTCCACATTGCTGACCAGGACGCGGTCCCGTTCGCGGTCGACGAGGACGGCCTGCGCCGACACCATTTCCGGGTCGTCGATGAAGGTGCGCACCTTCCCGTCAGGACTGACGGCGGAGACCGTGCCGTGCTTCAGCGAGCCGGCGAAGAACGTGTTCGACCGCGCGTCGAAGTCCAGCGAGTGCGGGAACACGTTCGAGCCGTCGGCCTTGATGACACTGGGCTTCTTCTGCTCGGCCTGCTCGGCCGACTCGGTACGGGTCCGCTCGGCGCCGGATGTGGAGCCGGATCCGGCAGAGGAACCGTTCGCGGCCAACGCCGTTCCGGTGGCCACGGCGGCGACAAGTGCCGCGCCCGCGATGGCGATCTTCAGCTTCGTCTTCTTCATTGTCGTCCTTGTTCCTCGGGAGAGTTGGGGCCGGCGTGTACTGCGGTGACCTGCGTGAGGGTCACTCGGTGATGGCGCGTCCGAGCAGCGCGGCCAGCCGGTCGAGCGCGGGGGCGTCTTCCGGAGCGGTCCGGGACGGCGCGAACGGAGCGCCCGGTCCGGACGGCAGCTGTGCCGTGAGGCCGCGGGCGAACTCGGTCTCCCGCTCGACCGTGGCCTCGTCGAACAGGGCCTTCTGGCCGATGGCCCGGGCCAGATCCCAGCCGTGCGCCAGGTGCTCGATGGTCTGCAGATGCAGTGCCACAGCGCCGGGCACCTCACCGATCGGGGCCCGCACCGTGCGCTCCAGCGCTCCCGGACCCTCGAAGGCGGCCACCAGGGCGGCGGCCGATGTCCGGAACGTCTTCTCGAGCGCTTCCGGAGCGGGGCCGAGCGCCGGCAGGGGCGGCTGCGCCCCCATCGCGACGGCGAACGTGTGCTGACCCGCCAGCAGATGGTCGACCAGCTGCTGGACGTTCCAGTCGGTGCAGGGCGTGGGCGCGCTCCACTGCTCCTCCTCCACGGCCTCGACCAGGTGGGCGATGGTGTCGATGACCCCGGCGAAAGCCGTGACAGGTGTGGTGGACATGGGGAACCTCCAGTAGGGGTGAAAGGGTGGCTGTGCGGGCCTCTGCGGACGTTCTTCCGCGATGGAAGGGGGAGCCGGCTACGCGCCCCGCCCAAGATCGATGTCAGCGTGTGTCCGCCCATCGGAGGGGCGGCAGCGTCATCGGCGGCCGGAGGCGTGCGTGACGAGGCCCCCGCGGCGCTCCCTGCCGGCCTCGGGCCGGAGGCTGCCGGGCGATGTCGGGCGATGTCGGGTGGTGTTCAGGTGTGACGCTCTGAGCGGCTGTGGCTTTGCGACGGCCAGACGGCCGGATCAGGGGTGTACGGAAGGAACGACGTGTGCGCGGGTGCCGGCGGCGGGGCGGGCGGTCGCCGGCCTGTCCGCGGCGGGCTGGAGGGTCTGGTTGAGCAATCGCAGTGCCGCCTGGGCGGCGGAGCCGGGCGCCGCCGTCGTCACCACCAGCCGGATCCCCTGCCCCCGGGGCACCGGGAGCGAATGCTGCATTACGTCCAGCTCCCCGACCATCGGATGGCGCATCCGGTACTCGTTCAAGCCCCAGGCGCGCACCCGGTGCTGAGCCCACAGCGTGGCGAACTGCGGGCTGCGCATCGTCAGCTCACCGACGAGGGAGGCCAGATGCGGGTCGTCCGGATACTTGCCGACCACCTGCCGCAGCTTGCCCACCACATCCCGTGCCTTCCTGGGCCAGTCCACGTACAGGTCCCGCGTGTGGGCGTCCAGGAACACCATCCGGGCGGTGTTGGGTCGCGTGGCCGCTTGATCCGGGCTGTCCGGGGCCAGATGCCCGGCGAACAACGCATGCCCGGCGCGGTTCCACGTCAGGATGTCCGAGCGCTGGCCGAGGACCACCACGGGTGAGTCCCCGAAGGCATCCACCAGTTGGCGCACCGCCGCGGTGACACGCTCGGCGGGGAGCCGGCGACGGCTCTGCCGGACATCACCGGACAAGGTGTGCAGGTGGCGCCGCTCCGCGTCATCCAGTCGCAGAGCCGTGGCCAGCGCGTCGAGGACCTGCGGCGAGGCGTTGAGCGACAGCCCCTGTTCCAGCCGGATGTAGTAGGCCACGCTGACGCCGGCCAACTGGGCCAGTTCCTCACGCCGCAGCCCCGGCACCCGCCGCCGGTCGCCGTAGTCCGGCAACCCCACGTCCGCCGGCTTCAACTGAGCCCGGCGCCGGGACAGGAACTCACCGAGGAGGGATTTGCCGTGCGCTGTCTCATCCATGCGACCGAGTATGGACAGGCTCTCTCCCTCTAGCCTGTCCCTGCGAGTAACAGGTGCGAAGCCGCCGAGCACGTGGCGCCTCCCCGTTGCGCCGACTGTTCTTCACCGGCGCCCGCCGCTCTTCGTCAGAGCATCACTTCGCGCGGGCAACGCGCCAGAGGCCCCGCCGCTCATGCGCAGCCGCTCGACAAGGAGGGGCAGCCCGACGACGACTATCAACCACACCTGCACGTAGAGCCTTTCGCCCTCCATCGCAACCGGGTGGGCTGCCGACGTCAGCAGGCCCGTACCGCCCACGGCGATCAGGCACAGCGCGATGGGCACCGAGCGGCGCATCGCACCCCAGGCGCCCAACACCAGGAGGAAGAGCAGAGAGGGAGCCAACACCTCTCCCTGTAGCCACTGCCACCAGTAGTTGACATCGAGCCGGACCAGCCGGCGCCATGGGTCGGCGACTTCGGAATACGTCCAGTGGAGGGAGAAGGTGTCCTGGAGCGAATCCCCCAACCCGGGCAATCGGAGCACCCTGCTCACCGCAAAGGCGGCCAGGGACTCGAAGAGCGAGACGGTGAGCAGGCAGCGCGTGCCCTTGTGCCGGGCTTGGGGAACGAACATCAGCGCCATGGCGCTTGCCGCCACCAGGCATGGCGCCACCAGGGCGAAGCTTGAGTACTTGACCGCGAAACCCAGCGCGAAGGCCCCCATGGACAGCAGAGCCCCCGCCACCCGGCGCCCCTGGCACAGCCACACCGCGCCGAGCAGCATGGCCACCATGAGGGCGATCATCGGGCCTTCCGTCATAGGCCGACTGCCCCACAGCCCTATGGGCGTGACGTAGTACAGGCACTGACCGAGCCATGCCACCGAAGGCGGTGCGCGCAGCGCGCGCAAGAGCACCAGGACCACCAGCCCTCCGAGCGCCGTAAAACCCAGGGCAACGGCCGTCAGCCCCGCCTTGGCCCCCAAGAGCCAGACGAATGGCGCGGCCACCAGCGGATAGGCGGGGCGAGCGCGGAAGAGCGCCTCGTATCGCGGATTGCTGGGGTTGAGGCCATTCGCATGCTGAGCCAGGCAATCGGGAAACTCATGGCGGCGCACCGGGGACCGGAAGTCGATCTGATGCAGCATGCGGTTTCGCTGAAGCATGGCCGCCGTGTCCGCGCAGTAGGCCCGCAGGGCTTTGTTCTGGGCTTTCCGGTAGGGGTCGCCCAAGAATTCGTACGCTGAGCGAGCGTAGCGATATGAGTCATTGGAGAAGCGTGTGCCTGGATAGGCGAAGACGTGCAACAACACGAAGAGAACGACCGTCAGCAACGGGGCGATCTTGTGTATTCGCATCACGATACACACCCTAAATGCGAACAAACGAGGCAACATCCCGAATGGTCCATCAGGGTCTTTCGGGGCCGGCATCGTCGGGGCGGGCGTGGGTGGCTCCCGATCTCGCGCACATCGATCCACCGGATCTCCTGCCAGGGGTCGGTGCGACCACGCCCCACGCCCCGGCGGATGGTTATGACCGCACCAGCTCTTCGTTAGTGGCGCGTTACTGGAACGGTAGCCGCCACTGGCAAGGTCAGGACCACACCGGGCGAAACGTCGCTGGGTGTACGAGTCCGCTGATGACGAAGAAGGTCTTCCGATGCTGATCGCCGGCCCCCGAGTCCGTGTGTTCGCCGGTGCCGGTCTGCTGGTGACTGCCGCGATGCTCGCCACCGCTTACCAGTCCTCGTACGACGCGAGTGGTCAGTCCGGTGGCTCGTCGGCCTTCGCCAAGGCCGCGGCCGCGGCCGGCAAGGACACCGGCTCTGGTTCATCGGCCACCAAGTCCTTCACTGCGCAGGACGAAGGAACCCAGGATGGTGTCGGCGCCGCCACCGGCAACGGCGAACGTGGCAAGGTCGGGCAGAAGTGGCGGGCCGACGACATTCCCTGGAGCACCAGGGCCGAGCCGCAGACCGGCGGATACGCCCTGATCACCGCGAAGGCCAAGTCAGGGATCACCTGTGTCCTGCCCGCCGAGCTTCCCACGGTGGCCTTCGGGTCGGACGGCACCGAGGCCTTCGACGGCGGCCAACATCTCACCTTGCAGCAACGACGTTAGGAGTTCGCAGATGCTTCGCAAGCGCTCAGTTCTGATCGCCGCCCCGATCGCGGCTGTCGCCTTGACCCTGGCTGTCACCGGTTACCAGGCCACCGCGGCCGGGTCGTCGCCCTCGGGCGGCGCAGGGCGGGGCGGCATGGCCACCGCGGCGACGACCCCGTGCCTGGCCGGCGCCACGACGCTGGTCGGCGATCTCGACGGTGACGGCCACCCGGACAAGATCACGAATCCGGGGCACACCGGAACCAAGATGACGATCCAGTGGGGGGCCGCGGACGGTTCGTTCGGAGAGAAGCACGCCGTCAGCAAACTCCTGGGCGCGAAGAAGGGGGAGGTCGCGTCCGCCGCGGTCGCCGACTTCCAGAACGACGGCACCCTGGACATGGTCGTCAACCTCGTCGAGCCGTCCGGCGGGGACGACTCCTCGACAGCGCGCCTCGCGGAGTACCGCCCCGGCCCGCTCAAGCGGGCGAACCTGAGCTCCGCCGGCTCCCGGCACTCCGACATCGGCGACCACGGCGAGGTCCAGCAGCTTCGGATCGCCAACTACGGCGACGACGCCTACCCGGACCTCGCGATCCTCAACAACCCCGGAGACGGGCAACTGGATCGGGACGTGCGCCTGTCGCAGCGGAAGAGCGGTCCGGGGAACTACGACTACGAACTGATGCAGAAGTACGGCGAGTACGCGTCCACGGCCGAGCCGCCGGCCATGCCCAGCGACGGCTGGGCCCACTTCTACACCGTCATGACGCGCACCGGGCCCGACCGCACCCGGGGCATCACCGCGTTCCTGGTCCCCGGCGACGCCCCCGGGCTCTCCGCCGCC